>NZ_MULM01000101.1:0-25239 GCF_002029345.1 Pseudomonas sp. VI4.1 | reverse complement strand
CTTGCTCGCGAAAGCTATTTAACATTCAAAATGTATGTTGCCTGACACACCGCTTTCGCGAGCAAGCCCGCTCCCACCCTTGATCAGTGCTGCGACCAGGATTGCGCTACGGTTCCAGCTTCTGCGGCGTTTCCTGCCCGATGCAGCGCACGGCTTTTTTCTTGTTGTTGACCAGCACACCGCTCAGGCCTTTCTGCTCGGTGTCGAACATCACCAGCACGCCATCGATGCATTGGGCCACTTGCGCAGCCGGTTCCAGGGAGACCTTGTAGTCTTCGCCGGGCACGGTCTTGAGCAGGGTGAAGTCGCTGAGCAGCAGCGCGTCTTCCGGTTTGGCAAAGTGCAGGTAGCCATACCACCACAGGGCGCCGACGGTGCCGAGGATGCTGCAGATACCGGTGATGATCAGCGGGATGGCGTTACGTTCTTCACTCATTGCGGACTCTCTGGTGGTTCATCTTCGGAATTCGGGTTTGCCGGGTAATTGGGGATTTCACCCAGGCGGCGCAGGCCGTTGAAATGCTGCGGATCGTCGAGATAACGCAGCATGACCTGGCGCCAGACCGGGTCGGCGAACGTCTGCACATGCCCCCCACGGGTCAGTTGCAGCACCCGCGGCGGCGGCGCAGCTTGATACAGTCGGATGCCGTTGGAAAGGGGCACGATCGGATCATCGATGCTGTGGTAGATCAGTTTCGGCACGCCATTGAGCTGCGCCATCGAGTGAATGGCGCTATCGCCGTCCGGCACCAGCCACGACAGCGGCACCTGGAACGCCCAGAACAGCCATGAGTTGCTCAGGGCAAACCGGCCGACGCTGCGGTAACTGGCGGGCACGCCATCGAGGACCACGGCCTTGAGTTGCTTCTGGCGTTCGGGGTGCTGGACCAGATAATGCACGGCCATCGAACCGCCAAGGCTCTGGCCCAGCAGGATCAATGGCTTGCCCTGAACCTCGGGGGCCTGGTCGAGCCATTTGAACGCGGCATCGATGTCCTGATAGATCGCCGGCAGCGACGGCTCGCCTTCGGACAGGCCGTAACCGCGATAGTCCACCAGCAGCACTTGATAGCCCTGCTTCGGCAACCACCAACTGCCCCCAAGGTGCATGGGCAGATTGCCGCCGTTGCCATGCAGGTGCAGCACCGTGCCCTTGACCTCGACGCCTGGTTTCGCCGGTAGCCACCAGCCATGCAGCTTGAGGCCGTCGGCGGTGGTTAGGGTGACGTCGCGGAATTCGAGCTTGGCTTTTTCCGGGGTGAACAGTTGACCTGGCTCCGGGTAGAACAGCAAGGAGCTGCACCCGCTCAAGGTCAGAAGAAGGCAGACGATGCCGAGGATCCTCATCCGATGAAACCTCTGTAGGCGCTGGCTTGCCAGCGAAGAACGATGGCGCAGTGTGTCAGGTGAACCGCAGTGAGGCATTCGCCGGCAAGCCAGCTCCTACAGGTGTTGTGTTGTTCACAGGATATTGGAGTAATCCGCCTCGATCCGGTCCAGGCTCAGGTGATTGAGGAAGTTGGAGAAGCACATCCACGCCGACAGCGCGTTCATGTCGCGGAACTGCTCCGGCAAGTATTTGGGCGGCACGACCAGGCCTTCATCCACCAACTGGCGCAGGGTGCGCATGTCTTCCAGCGTGGTCTTGCCGCAAAACAACAGCGGTATCTGCTCCAGCTTGCCTTTACGCACGGCCAACTGAATGTAGTTGTAGACCATGATAAAGCCCTTGAGGTAGGACAAGTCTTTGGTAAATGGCAGGCCTGTCGGCACCGAACCGCGGAACACCCGGCTGGCGTTGCCATAGCTTTCGGCCATTTCGAAACCCTGCTCGCGGAAAAACTCGAAGATCTGCAGGAAGTCGGCGCCCTCCTCCACCATATGAATGGCCCGGGTGCGGTTGGTGAGCTTGCGCAGGCGACTCGGGTAGGAGGCAAAGGTGATGATTTCCATCAGGATCGCCAGGCCTTCCTGGGTCACCGTCGACGAAGGCGGCCCCTTGGACAGGAAGGTGCAGATGGGCTGGTTCAGGCCATTGAGCGTGGTGCCCACATGCACCAGCCCTTCGTGGACTTCCAGGGCGCGCACGTCACGCTCGTTGAACATCGCGTCGGTGCGGATCTTGATGTAGTCGGCGCCGGCCGCCGCATCGGCCACGATACCGTCGGACTCGAACACCCGAATGGTGTCCTCGGCTTCGCCAAATACCTTGCTCAGCCGATTTTGCAATAAATCCACGGCGTCCTTGGCGGTGAGGAGCTTCGGTTCGTCCTTCAGGTCGCCGCGACCGTCGATGTTGTTCAGGTAATCGGAGAGCATCAGGCCCAGGTCGGACAGGGTCGGGTCGCCAGCATGGAATGCGTCGGACGCAGCGCCGTACAGTTCCTGGGAAATCAGGCCGAAATCCTCGGTGCCACGCGCCTCGAGCATGCGCACCACCATGCGGTATTCCTTGCACATGCGGCGCATGATCTGGCCGACCGGGTTGAACTGGCCGAGCTGACGGGTGATGTCGCGTTCGATGTTCTGGAATTCCAGCTTCACTTTGCTGGAGTCGAAGGACAGCGGACGGTTCAAGTAGTAATCGCGGTCCACCGCCGGCATTTCCTTGCCCTTGGCCTTGAGGAAACCCTTGCGAATGGTGTCGTCCCACTTGACCGCATCGAGGACGCGAATCGGCGTCTGCGCCAGCACAATGCGATCGGATAAAATGCGTATCGACTGCTGGTAATCGTCCACCCGAAACTCCTGTAGAAAAACCGTTACATGCTGGATTTATTTGACTGTAGCTTTGGCCAGGCGCTGATAGCGCACCGCCTCGACGAACACATCGGAATTGGCCGGATCGTCGAGGTAGGCGAACACCTGGTCCATGCCGGTGTTGATCAGCACGCCATCGCCATCGTCGGTCTGGAAGCCTTCGCCGCTGAGGACGTTCTGCCCCAGGGCCTGGTTGATCTGCTCGAGGTCGAGGCTGTAGACCACCAGTTCCTGCTTATCGGTGAGTTCGAACCCGGCGATGATGAAATGTCCGCCGAACTGCGCCGGCACCTTCGCTGACAGATACCAGCGGCTGCCATGGCGCGCTACCGTGAAGGGATAGGCTTCGCGCTCCCGGGGTTTGGCCTTGAAATAGCTGACCGCCTGATAGCGATTGTCACTGATGCGTGTCAATTCCAGGTTCATCGGTTCGCCCCAGGCGTTGGTGCTGGTCCATTTGCCGAGCAACCCTTTGGGCGCGGGGTCGCTGGCGGGCAGCGGCTCCTTGAAGGTCACCAGACAGCCACTGAGCAGCAGGAACGACAAGGCGATCACAACGACACGCCAGGCTTTCATTCAACACTCCCTATGGAATATACGCCGACCTCATGTGGCCACCGACCCTGTGGGAGCGGGCTTGCTCGCGAAAGCGGTTTAACATTCAACATTTCCGTCGTCTGATACACCGCCTTCGCGAGCAAGCCCGCTCCCACAGGGGATACGGTTCCCAAATGGGATCACACCGACGCCAGGACCAGGTGCATATACCGGGTCAGGATACCGAGCATTTCCGCTTCGGCGGCAGGCTCGGCGTCGTTGAGCAGGCCCTGATATTCCATCCGTCCGATAATCGCCGTCAACACTTTGGCATCTTGTTGCGGCTCGCGGGAACCCAATACTTCGAAAAAGTGGCAGGTGCCCTGCAGCAGAATCTGCTGGTGCGAGCGCACCAACTTCGCCAGGCGCGGGTTCAACAGTGCCTCCTGGCGGAACGCCTGCTCGGCCATCAAGTGTTCGCGACGGTTCTGCAATTGACGATGAACATAGTCGGACGTCAGCCGCGCAATGTCGTCCGCCAGTTGCGAGCGGGACTCGGGGCTGCCATCGCCATAGGCGACCATCTCCCGCAACAAGCCTTCATTGTTGGCCCACAACTTGGCCATGAAGGCCGCGCTGCGCTCCACGTATTGGGCGAAGGTATCGGTGAGCAGGTCATCGATATCCTTGAAGTAGTAAGTGGTGGCCGACAGCGGCACTCCGGCCTCGGCGGCCACTGCACGGTGCCGTACGGCCCGCACGCCATCGCGCACGACAATGCGCATGGCCGCATCGAGAATGTCCTGTCGACGCTGCTCGCTGCCCTGGCGGCTGGCCTTGCGGCCCTGGTACTGAACACTTTCAGCGACCGCAGTAGCGATACCCACTGCACCCTCTTGAGCCATTGCACGGTTCACGACAGGTATTCCTCTCTCAATTCAAAAGTAACCAATTGATACGTTTGTACCAGACAGGCAATAAAAAGCCGCCCATTTCGGGCGGCTTTTTATTTGAAACACTTACGCTTGCGGCCGCATGTGCGGGAACAGGATCACGTCGCGGATCGACGGGGAGTTGGTCAGCAGCATCACCAGGCGGTCGATGCCGATCCCTTCACCGGCCGTTGGCGGCATGCCGTACTCCAGCGCGCGAACGAAGTCGGCGTCGTAGTGCATGGCTTCGTCGTCGCCGGCGTCCTTGTCGGCCACCTGCGCCATGAAGCGCTCGGCCTGGTCTTCCGCGTCGTTCAACTCGGAGTAGGCGTTGGCGATTTCACGGCCGCCGATGAACAGCTCGAAACGGTCGGTGACGTTCGGGTTCTCGTCGTTGCGGCGAGCCAGCGGCGACACTTCGAACGGGTACTGGGTAATGAAGTGCGGCTGCTCCAGCTTGTGCTCGACCAGCTCTTCGAAAATCATCACCTGCAGCTTGCCCAGGCCTTCGAAGCCCAGCACCTTGGCCCCGGCCTTCTTGGCGATCGCGCGAGCCTTGTCGATGTCGGTCAGGTCGTCAGCGGTCAACTCAGGGTTGTACTTGAGGATCGAGTCGAACACCGACAGACGCACGAAGGGTTCGCCGAAGTGGAACACTTTGTCGCCGTAAGGGACGTCGGTGCTGCCCAGGACCAGCTGCGCCAGTTCGCGGAACAGTTCTTCGGTCAGGTCCATGTTGTCTTCATAGTCGGCGTAGGCCTGGTAGAACTCCAACATGGTGAACTCAGGGTTGTGCCGGGTCGAAACGCCTTCGTTACGGAAGTTGCGGTTGATCTCGAACACTTTCTCGAAGCCACCGACAACCAGGCGCTTGAGGTACAGCTCCGGTGCGATACGCAGGAACATTTCCATGTCCAGCGCATTGTGGTGAGTCTCGAACGGCTTGGCCGCCGCGCCACCCGGGATGGTTTGCAGCATCGGCGTTTCGACTTCAAGGAAGTCACGCTGCATCAGGAAGCTGCGGATGTGCGCAATCACTTGCGAACGCACGCGGAAGGTCTGGCGCACGTCTTCGTTGACGATCAGGTCGACGTAACGCTGGCGATAGCGCTGCTCGGTGTCGGTCAGGCCGTGGTGCTTGTCCGGCAGCGGACGCAGGGATTTGGTCAGCAGGCGCACTTCGGTCATTTCGACGTACAGGTCGCCCTTGCCGGAACGCGCCAGGGTGCCAACGGCGGCAATGATGTCGCCCATGTCCCAGGTTTTCACCGAGGCCAGGGTTTCTTCGGACAGGGTTTTACGGTTGACGTAAACCTGGATGCGACCGGTCATGTCCTGGATCACCATGAACGAGCCACGGTTGAGCATGATGCGACCGGCAACCTTGACCGGGATTGCAGCCTCTGCCAGCTCTTCCTTGGTCTTGTCCGCATATTGCTTCTGCAAGTCTTCGCAGTAGTTGTCGCGGCGGAAGTCGTTCGGGAAGGCATTGCCCTTGGCGCGCTCGGCAGCCAGCTTTTCCTTGCGCAGGGCGATCAGGGAGTTTTCTTCCTGTTGCAGGGCTTGCGGGTCGAGTTCTAGGTCGCTCATGTCTTTAAATATTCCATCACGGGTTCGTTGCCCCTGCCTGGCGGCAGGGTTCGCGGGCAAGCCTCGCTCCTACAGGATCGCGGAGTCCGCCGATCCTGTAGCGCGTGCCTTAGAGCCCTTGTTTCAAGCTTGCTATCAGGTAGTCGTCGATGTCGCCGTCGAGCACCTTGTCGCAGTCGCTGCGTTCGATGTTGGTGCGCAAATCCTTGATCCGCGACGCGTCGAGCACGTAGGAGCGAATCTGGTGGCCCCAGCCGATATCCGACTTGGTTTCTTCCAGGGCTTGCGAGGCAGCGTTGCGTTTCTGCACTTCCTGCTCGTACAAGCGCGCCCGCAACATTTTCATCGCGGTGTCTTTGTTGGCGTGCTGGGAACGTTCGTTCTGGCAGCTGACCACGGTGTTGGTCGGTACGTGGGTGATACGTACGGCCGAGTCGGTGGTGTTTACGTGCTGACCACCGGCACCGGAGGAGCGGTAGGTATCGATGCGCAGGTCCGACGGGTTGATGTCGATTTCGATGTTGTCATCGATTTCCGGCGACACGAACACGGCCGAGAACGAGGTGTGACGACGGTTGCCGGAGTCGAACGGGCTCTTGCGCACCAGACGGTGCACGCCGATTTCGGTGCGCAGCCAGCCAAAGGCGTATTCGCCCTTGATGTGCACGGTCGCGCCCTTGATCCCGGCGACTTCACCGGCGGACAGTTCCATGATGGTCGCGTCGAAACCGCGCTTGTCGGCCCAGCGCAGGTACATGCGCAGCAGGATGTTGGCCCAGTCCTGGGCCTCGGTGCCACCGGAGCCGGCCTGGATGTCCAGGTAGGCGTTGTTGGCATCCATCTCGCCGCTGAACATACGACGGAATTCGAGTTTTTCCAGGGACTCGCGCAGACGCTCGACTTCGGCAGCGACGTCATCGACGGCGGCCTGGTCTTCTTCTTCGGCGGACATCAGCAGCAGGTCCTTGGCATCGGCCAAGCCACTGTGCATTTCGTCGAGGGTGTCGACGATCTGAGCCAGCAGGGACCGCTCGCGACCCAGTTCCTGAGCGTACGACGGGTTGTTCCAGACAGACGGATCTTCAAGCTCGCGATTGACTTCAGTCAGACGCTCATGCTTTTGATCGTAGTCAAAGATACCCCCGAATAGTTTCGGAGCGCTCGGACAGGTCCTTGATGCTGTTAAGGATCGGGTTGATTTCCATGGCGGGCAGCACTCGTTGGCGAACTTTTGAAAGCCGGCGAGTATACCGTAATCAGGCTGTCACGGCAGCCCGCCTGGCGGCTTTAGCGGCGAATGAACCCCGGAATTCAGTCAATCCCCACCTGATTACGCCCATTGTGTTTCGCCAGGTACAACCCCTTGTCCGCCGCCAGGATCAATTGACGGCAGTCGCCGCCCTGCTGGGGGGTCATGGTCGACAGGCCGATGCTGATGGTCAGGTGCGAACCTTCGACAGGGAGATTATGCGCGATCTTCAGCGCGTACACGGACTGGCGCAGTTTTTCCGCCACCAGCCGCGCGCCGCCCGGGGAAGTGTTGGGCAGGACCAGGGCGAATTCTTCGCCGCCGTAACGGGCCGGCAGGTCCGACGGTCGGGCGCTGGCGTCACGGATCGCCGTGGCCACTTTGCGCAGGGCTTCATCGCCGTCCAGGTGGCCAAAGCTGTCGTTGTAGGATTTGAAAAAGTCGACATCGATCATCAGCAACGACAGTTGACTCTGGTCACGCAGCGCGCGTCGCCACTCCAGTTCCAGGTATTCATCGAAGTGCCGGCGGTTCGACAGCCCGGTCAGGCCGTCGGAGTTCATCAAGCGCTGCAGCACGAGGTTGGTGTCGAGCAACTGCTGCTGGCTGACCCGCAGCGCCCGGTAAGCCGCGTCACGCTGCAACAGGGTCATGTAGGAACGCGAGTGATAGCGGATGCGCGCCACCAGTTCGATGTTGTCCGGCAGCTTGACCAGGTAATCGTTGGCCCCGGCCGCGAACGCCGCGCTCTTGATCAGCGGGTCTTCCTTGGTCGACAGGACGATGATCGGAATATCCTTGGTCGCCGGATGATTGCGGTATTCGCGCACCAGGCTCAGGCCATCGAGCCCGGGCATGACCAGGTCCTGCAGGATCACCGTCGGCTTGATGCGAATCGCCTGGGCGATGGCCTGGTGCGGATCGGCGCAAAAGTGAAAGTCGATGTTTTCTTCATTCGACAAGCCGCGGCGCACGGCTTCGCCGATCATTGCCTGATCGTCCACCAACAACACCATGGCGGCGTCTTCGTCGGTTTTGAAGCCGTCGAGCTGTAAGTCATTCATGTGCGGTCACCTGAGTACTGCCTGGGCCGGAATTGCTGTTAAAGAGAGTCATTTGCTGAAAATTTCCAGCAATCGTGGCGCGATCTTGTCCAATGGACGAATTTCCACGGCAGCGTCGATGGCGGCAGCTGCCTTCGGCATGCCGTACACCGCACTGCTGAGTTGGTCTTGAGCGATGGTCAGGTAGCCCTGCTGGCGCATGAGTTTAAGCCCCTGAGCGCCATCGCGTCCCATTCCGGTTAACAAAACACCTACGGCATCGCCGTTCCAGTACTGGGCGACGCTCTCGAAAAACACATCGATCGAGGGCCGATAGATCTCGTTGACCGGTTCGGCGGTGTAGGCCAGCGTGCCGTTTTTCAACAAGCGGATATGGTGGTTGGTGCCGGCCAGTAATACGGTGCCGGGCTGCGGCGGTTCGCCTTCCTGGGCCAGGCGCACGTTCAGGCCGCTGGCGCTGCTCAGCCATTCGGCCATGCCGGCGGCGAATACCTGGTCGACGTGCTGCACCAGCACGATCGCTGCCGAAAAGTTGCGCGGCAGGCCCTTGAGCAAGACTTCCAGCGCCGCCGGCCCGCCCGCGGACGAACCAATGGCGATCAGGCGCTGACGCGAAGCCGAACTGCGCAAGAGGCTCGGGGCCGCTCGCTCTCGATTACCGCGGTCACCGATCAGCCAGCCAATGTTGATGATCTTGCGCAGCAGCGGAGCGGCCGCATCCTGCGCGTTACCCGCACCCAGTGCCGGCGTGTCGACGACGTCCAGCGCGCCGTAGCCCATGGCCTCGAACACTCGATGCACATTCTGCTGACGGTCGACCGTGACGATGACGATCGCGCAAGGGGTCTCGGCCATGATGCGCCGGGTGGCTTCCACGCCGTCCATCACCGGCATGATCAGGTCCATCAGAATCAGGTCCGGGGTGAGTTCGGCACAGCGCTGCACCGCCTCGGCGCCGTTGCTGGCCACCCAGACCACCTCGTGTGCCGGCTCGAACGCCAGGGCGCGGCGCAGGGCCTCCAGCGCCATGGGCATGTCGTTGACGATGGCTATCTTCATGCCCGTGCTCCTCCGATGAGCTCCACCACTGCATCAAGCAGGGCGTCGTCATGAAAACTGGCTTTGGCTAGATAATAGTCGGCTCCGGCGTCCAGTCCACGACGGCGGTCTTCTTCGCGATCCTTATAGGACACCACCATGACCGGCAGGGATTGCAGGCGATTGTCCCGGCGCAATAAAGACACCAGTTCGATGCCGTCCATGCGCGGCATATCGATGTCGGTGATCAGCAAATCGAAATCCTCCGAACGCAGGGCGTTCCAGCCGTCCATGCCGTCCACCGCCACGGCGACGTCATACCCGCGATTGAGCAGCAACTTGCGTTGCAGCTCGCGAACGGTCAGCGAATCGTCGACCACCAGGATCCGTTTGCGAGCGGCTTCGACGACCTGGTTGCCCTGGCGCGAGATTCGCTCCAGACGCCCGGTGTTGAGCAGTTTGTCGACCGAACGCAGCATGTCTTCGACGTCGACGATCAGCACCACCGAACCGTCGTCCAGCAAGGCCCCGGCAGAAATGTCCTGGACCTTGCCCAGGCGTTCGTCCAGCGGCAACACCACCAACGTCCGCTCGCCGATAAAACGTTCGACGGCCACGCCGTAGATCGCCTCGCGCTCCCGGATCACCACCACCTTCAGGGTCTGCTGACTGTGCTGGCTCACCGGGCGCTGCAATAGCTGGCTGGCGGCGACCAGCCCGACATGCCGGCCTTCGTGCCAGAAGTGCTGACGGCCCTCGACCTGGACGATGTCCGCCGGCTCCAGGTCGCACATGCGCTCGATGTGAGCCAGTGGAAACGCATACGCTTCGTCGCCGACTTCCACCACCAGGCTGCGCACCACCGACAGGGTCAGCGGCACTTCGAGATGGAAATGGCTGCCCTCGCCCGCCGTCTGCTCCAGCACCACCGCGCCGCGCAACTGCCGGACCATGTGTTGCACCGCATCCAGTCCGACCCCGCGTCCGGACACCTCGGTGACCGTGTCCCGCAAGCTGAAGCCCGGCAGGAACAAGAACGTCAGCAGTTCCTCTTCGCTCAACTGCGCAGCCGTTTCAGCCGGGGACAACTGCCGCTCGATGATGCTGCGGCGGACCTGTTCCAGATCGACACCGTTGCCGTCATCGCTCAACTGCAGCACCAGCAGGCCGGCCTGATGCGAGACACGCAAGCGGATCAAGCCTTCAGCCGGCTTGCCGGCCAGCAGCCGTTGCTCCGGGGATTCGATGCCATGGTCCACGGCGTTGCGCAGCAGGTGCGTCAGCGGCGCTTCGAGTTTTTCCAGGACGTCGCGATCGACCTGGGTTTTCTCGCCCTCGATCTCCAGTCGCACCTGCTTGCCCAGGCCACGGCCAAGGTCGCGGACCATCCGCACTTGCCCGGTCAACACGTCGGCAAACGGGCGCATGCGACACGCCAGCGCCGTGTCGTACAGCACTTGCGCCCGTTGACCGGCGTGCCAGGCGAACTCATCCAGTTCGGCGTTCTTTTCCACCAGCATTCGCTGGGATTCGGCCAACAGCCGACGGGCATCGTCGAGGGCTTCCCGGGCCTCCAGGCTCAAGGCATGCTCCTTGAGATGGACGTTGAGGTTTTCCAGGGCCCGCAGGCCATTGTTCTGCAGGCGCTTGAGCCGTTGCATGGTGGCCAGATGCGGCTTGAGCCGCAGGGTTTCCACCAGGGATTTGCTCGACAGGTCGAGCAGGCTGTTCAAACGCTCGGCAGTGACCCGCAGGACTCGCTCACCGCTATCGGTGGAGCGTCTGGCCCTGGGCGCTGGCTCGACGGGTGCACCGGGTGGCGGTTCGACTTCCAGCACCGGCATCGACAGCTCAACCCCGGTGGCTTGCAGCAAATCCGCGGCCATGAACGGCGCGATGGGGGTGCTGATCGGCGCGGCTAGCGCCAGCGGATCCAGCAATCGAGCCATCAAGGCGACATAGGCCTCGATATCCGCAGGGCCCGGATTGTTGTCGGGCGTTGCGATGCGCATCAGCAGATCGGTGCCTTGCAGTAACGCATCAATGTGCTCGGGGCGCAGGTACAGGCGCCCTTCCTGAGCGCTGACCAGGCAATCTTCCATCACATGCGCCACGCTGACGCCGGCATCGACTCCGACGATCCGCGCGGCGCCCTTGAGCGAATGCGCCGCGCGCATGCACGATTCGAGATGATCGGCCTGGGTCGGATCGCGCTCCAGCGCCAATAAACCTGCGCTCAGCACTTGGGTCTGGGCTTCGGCTTCGAGGCTGAACAGCTCCAGCAAAGAGGAGTCGCGCAACTGCTCTGGGGTCATGTAAGGCTCCGGGTCACGGCGGACAGCAGTTGTTCTTCATCCAGCCAACGCAGGCTGCGCCCGTTGAATGGCAATACGCCACGGGTGTACTTCGCGCTGGCCTGGGTGCCGGATCGGGACGCCGCCTCGAGGATGCGCTCGTCGATGGCATGGATCCCGTCCACCTCGTCCACCGGCACCACCACCGGCCCGCCGTGGGCGGCGATGATCAGCATCCGCGGCATGACCCGCGCGCCCGACGCCACGCCAGCCGTCCCGTCGAGGCCGAGCAGTTCGACCAGGGACAGGCATGCCACCAGGGCACCGCGCACGTTCGCCACACCGAGCAAGGCCCGGGAGCGCTGGTGCGGCAACGAGTGGATCGCTTGCAGCGGCGCCACTTCCACCAGACTGCGAGTGGCCAGGCCCAACCATTCCTCGCCAAGACGGAACATCAACAGCGAACGGGTTTGCACGTCGCTCTCGACCGCTGTTGACACTGGCCCGCAATCATCCTGCTGCAATGCATAGCGGTCGAGCAGGCGCGTCGCGGCAGCCGAATACACCGCACAGTTGCGGCAGTGAATGTGCTCGCTCAGCAGCGGACAGGACTTGTCGCCGTGGACACCGATGCGGTTCCAGCAGTCGTCGATGGCCTGGGCATCTTCATGGGTGAGGCTAGCGGTCATCGTTTACGCTCACTGTCAGCGGCGCGCTCGCTACGGGCGGCGCGGGCCTGCAATCGCCTGGCACCCGCCGTGTCGCCCTGGGATTGCAGCAAGGCGGCCAGGTGCATCAACGCTTCGGGGTGTTGCGGTTCGAGGTACAACGCCTTGCGGTAAAACCCCTGCGCCTGGAGGGCACTGCCGGCGACGTCGCTGAGCAACCCCAGCCAATAAAACACCTGGGCTACCGGCTCGTGACTGCGCAAATAGCTGTCACAGGCAGCGCGGGCCTCGGCACTTTTGCCTTCGTTGGCCAGTGCGGCGATGTTCGCCAGCAGTACGGCAGCCTCCGGGTTGGTCGTTCTGGCCATGACCGGTAGCGGCGCCACCGTTGCGAACGGGCGGCTGCGAATGGGCGGTGGCGTCACACTGCGCACCGGTTGGCGCACGGGAAGCGGGGTTGGCACGAACGTCGCTGTCGCCGGCGGCGGCGCATGCTGGCGACTGAACGCAAAGGACTGCGGAACGCCGATCGAGCGCATGCCGAAACGCCCCAGCAAACTGCCCTCCGCAGGGCCGATGAACAGCACGCCGTCAACCTGGGTCAGCTGCTTGAGCACTTCGAACACTTGCTGTTGGGTCGACTGGTCAAAATAGATCAACAGGTTGCGACAGAACACGAAGTCATAGGGGGGCTCATTGGCCAGGGCTGGATCGAGCACGTTGCCGACCTCCAGCCGCACTTGTTCTAGCACTCGCTCGTCGAGGCGATAGCCGTCGTTTTCGGCAGTGAAATGCCGGTCGCGAAACTCGATGTCCTGACCTCGAAATGAGTTTTTGCCATACCGCGCACGCTTGGCTTTTTCCACCGACAACGGGCTGACATCCATGCCATCGACCTTGAACTGATGCGGCTGCAACCCGGCATCGAGCAGCGCCATGGCAATGGAATAGGGTTCTTCACCAGTGGAACACGGCAGGCTGAGGATCCGCAGGGCACGCCTGTGGTTGATGTCGGCCAGACGCTTGGCGGCCAGTTTCGCCAGCGTGACGAACGATTCCGGATACCGAAAAAACCAGGTTTCGGGAACGATCACCGCTTCGATCAGCGCCTGCTGTTCATCCCGCGAGCCTTGCAGGACGTGCCAGTACTCATCGGCCGACGCCGCTCCGGAGGCTGCGCTGCGTTGGCGCACCGCACGCTCGATGATGGCCGGGCCCACCGAGGTCACGTCGAGGCCGATGCGTTCCTTGAGGAAATCGAAGAACCGTTGATCACTGCTCATGGGCGCGCCTCAAGCAGCGCCGGGGCCAGCGGCGGTGACGGAAACAGCAGCGCGCGGACCTGTTCGCTCAACAGGTCGGCGACCCGGACCCATTGCAGCAGCCCTTGCGCGTCTTCACGCACAGGCCCGAGGTAGGGGGCCTGGCGATTATCCAGGCCATAGGGCTGAAAATCTGCCGGGTTGCAGCGCAACGTGTCGGTGGCCTGTTCCAGAACCAGCCCGAGCACTTGCGCCTGGCGGGTCTCACCCGGACGGTAATTGACCAGGACCAGTCGGGTGCTGGTGCGCGCCTGGGCCGGTGTACCGTACGTCAGCGCACTGAGATCAATCACCGGCACGACCGAGCCGCGATAGGCGAACACCCCGGCCACCCAGGCCGTGCCTTGGCAATCGATTTCAACGGCAGGCGCGGCAGCACTTCCACCACCTCGATGGCCTGCAAGGCATAGCGCTCGTTACCGATGCGGAACACCAGGAACAACGCGTGCATCGCCGGTTTCACGGCGGCGCGCTTGACCGTGAGTTCGCTCATCAGACTTTGAATCGCGAAACGCCGCCACGCAGCCCTACAGCGACCTGGCTCAGTTCATCGATGGCGAAACTGGCCTGGCGCAGGGACTCGACGGTCTGGCTGCTGGCATCGCCCAGCTGAACCAGCGCATGGTTGATCTGCTCGGCGCCGGTGGCCTGGGCCTGCATGCCTTCGTTGACCATCAACACCCGTGGCGCCAGCGCCTGGACCTGATGGATGATCTGCGACAGCTGTTCGCCGACCTGCTGCACCTCGGACATGCCGCGGCGCACTTCTTCGGAAAACTTGTCCATGCCCATGACCCCGGCCGACACGGCCGACTGGATCTCGCGCACCATCTGTTCGATGTCGTACGTGGCGACGGCGGTCTGGTCCGCCAGACGGCGCACTTCGGTCGCCACCACGGCAAACCCGCGGCCGTATTCACCGGCTTTTCCGCTTCGATGGCGGCGTTCAGCGACAACAGGTTGGTCTGGTCGGCCACCTTGACGATGGTCACCACCACTTGATTGATGTTGCCGGCCTTCTCGTTGAGGATCGCCAGCTTGGCGTTGACCAGATCCGCGGCGCCCATGACCGAGTGCATGGTCTCTTCCATCCGCGCCAGGCCTTGTTGCCCGGAACCGGCCAGCACCGAGGCCTGATCGGCGGCGGTGGAGACTTCGGTCATGGTGCGCACCAGGTCGCGGGACGTGGCGGCGATCTCGCGGGACGTTGCACCGATCTCCGTGGTGGTGGCGGCGGTTTCGGTGGCAGTGGCTTGCTGTTGCTTGGAGGTGGCGGCGATCTCGGTCACCGAGGTGGTGACCTGCACCGACGAGCGCTGGGCCTGGGACACCAGGGACGTCAGCTCGGCCATCATGTCATTGAAGCCGGTTTCCACCGCGCCGAATTCGTCCTTGCGGGCGAGGTCCAGGCGACGGCTGAGGTCGCCGGTGCGCATGATTTCGAGTATTTCAACGATCCGGTTCATCGGTGCCATGATGGCGCGCATCAACAGCAGGCCGCAGAGGCCGGCGGCCAATACCGCCACCAGCAGGGAGATGCCCATGATGATTTTTGCGGTGAACACCGCGTCGTCAATGGCGATGATGTCCTGGTCGGCCACGGCCTTGTTTTCGCGCAGGATGTCATTGAGCTTCACGCGCCCCGCTGTCCAGATAGGGGTGAGCTGTTCGTTGAACAGCTTGATGGCTTGCGTTTCCTCATTGCGCTGATGCAAGTCGAGCACCGCCGCCAGGACCTTGTGGTAATGCTCGTTGTGTTTTTCAAAGGCGGCGAACTCAACCTTGTCTTCATCCGTAGTGACAGTACCGCGATAGTTACCTATCTGTTCTTGCAGACGAGACTCGAACGATTTGAAGTCGGCGGCATCCTCGGCGCTGATGCCCTGTCCCTCTTTCAAACCGAGCATTTCCTGGATCCGCAGATAGCTGTCGGACCAGGCGCCACGAATCATCGAGCTGTAATACACCCCGGGAAGTGCGTCTTCTCGAACGCTGGCTTCGCTGGCCTCGATCTTCAACAGCCGGGAATATGAGACGACGACCATCAGCAACATGATGGCGATAATTACCGCAAAGCTCGCCAAGATCCGTTGGCGCAACGTCCAGTTCTTCACAGTCAGTCCTCGAGGTATTTCCAAATGCTGCGGAGTATAGCCGAGGGAGGTGTTTCATTTTTAAAACAGATTCGTGGCAGGTCCCAAATTGGAAAGTCGAGGATATGGGAGGACTGAGAATCCCCCCCCTGTAGGAGCTGGCTTGCAGCGAAGGCGGCAGGAGAGCGATGCAAGACGTGAGGGCCCCTTCGCTGGCAAGCCAGCTCCTACAGGGGCCTTTCGCCAGGCCGGCTGCTACATCGAAGCCTGGCGCACCTGCTTCTCCAGCTCGGCCTTCAACCCCGGATCGAGCTTCAGCTGACGCGCCAGTTCATCCAGGTAGGACTTCTCCATGAAGTTCTCCTCGTCCACCAGCATCACACTGGCGATGTACATCTCGGCGGCCATTTCCGGGGTGCTGGCGGCCCGTGCGACGTCGGCGGGGTCCAGGGGCTTGTTGAGTTCGGCGTGCAGCCAGTGCTGCAGTTCCTGATCGTTGTCGAGTTTGGTGAACTCGCCTTCGATCAATTCGCGTTCCCGTGCATCGACGTGGCCGTCAGCCTTGGCCGCCGCCACCAGTGCCTTGAGGATCGCCTGGCTGTGCTGCTCGACCTGGGCAGCCGGCAAGCGGTCGATGGTTTGGGGTTCGGTGGTCGGTGCCGTGCCCTGCTGGGCCTGCCAATTGCCATACGCCTTGTAGGCAATCACGCCCAGTGCCGCCAGGCCGCCGTAGATCGCGACCTTGCCGCCGACGTTGCGCACCTTTTTGTTACCCAGCAGCAGGCCCATGGCCCCGGCTGCCAGGGCGCCACCGCCAGCGCCGGAGAGCAACCCGCCCAGGCCGCCCGAGCCACCGGCACCGCCGAGCAGACCGCCCAGCCCACCGGCAGACGATTTGTTCTGCGACCCGCCGTTCTTTTTCTGCAACAGGTCCTGACCGGACTTGAGTAGCTGATCGAGCAATCCACGGGTGTTCATGTTCCGCCTCCAAAAAGGGCTTATCCGGATCAATAAGGCCACCAGACTAGATCGAAAGTGCCCCAGATCCGTCCGCGAGAGTGCTTCCAGATGTTGCTTGATCCATGGCGGCCTCAAGCGCGCGGGCTACAGCAACGACATGCCCGGTAAGTCGCCGCGCCCAAGTGCTGCACGGCAATCCGTGCTCGCCACGGACTGCATTGATAAAAGCGCACTACGCTAACAATTAGCCGTACCGGCATTGCTTCCCACGTTCAGAAACGGCCCCGACCATAATTAAAGAAGAGGGATACACCATGTTCGTGCACAAGACCGCACTGCTCAGTGCAATCACCACCGCGCTGCTGACCAGTGCCAGCATCCAGGCGGCCGAACCGCTGAAGGCCGTCGGTACCGGCGAAGGCCAGCTGGATATCGTCGCCTGGCCTGGCTACATCGAACGTGGCGAGAGCGACAAGGCTTACGACTGGGTGACCGGTTTCGAGAAGGAAACCGGGTGCAAGGTCAACGTCAAGACGGCCGCTACGTCCGACGAGATGGTCAGTTTGATGACCAAGGGCGGTTACGACCTGGTCACCGCGTCGGGTGATGCTTCCCTGCGCCTGGTCGCCGGAAAACGGGTGCAGCCGATCAACACGGCGTTGATTCCAAACTGGAAGAACATTGACCCTCGCCTCAAGGATGGCCCGTGGTACGTCGTCGATAAACAGACCTACGGCACCCCGTACCAATGGGGTCCGAACGTGTTGATGTACAACACCAACGTATTCAAGACAGCCCCGGACAGCTGGAGTGTGGTGTTCGAGGAACAGACGTTGCCAGACGGCAAGTCCAACAAGGGCCGGGTCCAGGCTTACGATGGTCCGATCTATATCGCCGACGCGGCGCTCTACCTCAAGGCGAAACGGCCGGAACTGGGGATCAAGGATCCGTACCAGCTCAACGAAGCGCAATACAAGGCGGCACTGGACCTGCTGCGCAAGCAACAGCCCCTGATCCACCGCTACTGGCATGACGCGACCGTGCAGATGAGCGACGTCAAGAACGAAGGCGTCGTGGCATCCAGCACCTGGGGCTACATGGTCAATGGGTTGGTGGCGGACAAGCAGCCGGTCGCTTACGTCATTCCCAAGGAAGGCGCAACCGGCTGGGTGGATACCACCATGCTGCATGCGCAAGCCAAGCACCCCAACTGTGCCTACAAGTGGATGGACTGGTCGTTGCAACCGAAAGTCCAGGGAGACCTCGCGGCATGGTTCGGTTCGTTGCCCGCGGTGGCCGAGGGCTGCAAGTCCAGTGAGCTGCTGGGTGCCCAAGGCTGTGCGACCAATGGTTACGATCAATTCGACAACCTGGCTTTTTGGAAAACACCCCAGGCCGAAGGCGGCAAGTTCGTGCCGTATAGCCGCTGGACCCAGGATTACATTGCGATCATGGGCGGCCGTTAAGCCCTCTTCGCGAGCAAGCTCGCTCCCACAAGTTCACCGCGAACCTGTGGGAGCGAGCTTGCTCGCGATGCCTTTAAAGATTCAGATTTTCGGAGCACCGCGCAATGACGCCTGCAGTCCAGTTCACCAACGTTTCCCGGCAGTTCGGTGAAGTTAAAGCCGTTGACCGGGTTTCCATCGATATCCAGGACGGCGAGTTCTTCTCCATGCTGGGCCCTTCCGGCTCGGGCAAAACCACCTATCTGCGCCTGATCGCCGGTTTCGAACAGCCGAGCGCAGGCTCCATTCGGATTCAGGGTGTCGAGGCCGCCGGGCTGCCGCCCTATCAGCGTGACGTCAACACCGTCTTCCAGGATTACGCGCTGTTCCCGCACATGAACGTACTCGACAACGTCGCTTATGGTTTGAAAGTCAAAGGGGTGGGCAAGGCCGAACGGCGTAAACGCGCCGAAGAAGCCCTCGACATGGTCGCCCTCGGCGGCTACGGCGAGCGCAAGCCGGTGCAACTGTCCGGCGGACAACGCCAGCGTGTGGCCCTGGCCCGGGCGCTGGTCAATCGCCCTCGGGTGCTGCTGCTCGACGAACCCCTGGGTGCACTCGACCTCAAGCTGCGCGAACAAATGCAGGGCGAGTTGAAGAAGCTGCAACGCCAGCTCGGCATTACCTTCATTTTCGTCACCCATGATCAGACCGAAGCGCTGTCGATGTCAGACCGCGTGGCCGTGTTCAACAAGGGTCGCATCGAGCAGGTCGACACGCCACGCAACCTGTACATGAAACCGGCGACCACTTTTGTCGCCGAATTCGTTGGCACCTCCAACGTGATTCGCGGTGACCTGGCGCGACAGTTGAGCGGCAAGCCACAGCCGTTTTCGATCCGTCCGGAACACGTGCGCTTCGCCGAGGGTCCGCTGGCCAGCCACGAGATCGAAGTCAGCGGCCTGCTGCACGATATCCAGTACCAGGGCAGCGCCACGCGCTATGAACTGACGCTGGAAAACGGCCAGACCCTGAACATCAGCCAGGCCAACAACCAATGGCTGGACGTCGGCGCACGGCATCAGACCGGACAACGCGTCAGCGCCCGCTGGGCGCGCGAAGCCATGGTGGCGCTACACGACAACGTTGTCGGCGGGGTGTGAAATGAACACCGTGACAGTTGCGCAGACCCCGGCCGACGGGTCGCCGTTGCGCAGGTTGTCCAACCTGCTGTATCGCCGGCCCAACCTGTATCTGTCGATGCTGCTGATACCGCCACTGCTGTGGTTCGGCGCGATCTACCTCGGTTCGCTGCTGGTGCTGCTGTGGCAAGGTTTCTACACCTTCGACGACTTCACCATGGCGGTCACGCCCGACCTGACCCTGGCCAACTTCGCAGCGCTGTTCCAGCCGTCGAACTTCGACATCATTGTGCGCACCCTGGGCATGGCCGTCGCCGTGTCGATCGCCAGCGCCGTCGTGGCCTTCCCGATTGCCTACTACATGGCGCGCTACACCAGCGGCAAGACCAAGGCGTTTTTCTACATCGCGGTGATGATGCCCATGTGGGCCAGCTACATCGTCAAGGCGTATGCCTGGACTTTGCTGCTGGCCAAGGGCGGCGTCGCGCAGTGGTTCGTCCAACACCTGGGGCTGGAGCCGGTGCTGCAGTGGGTGCTGGCCATCCCGGGGGTGGGCGGCAGCACCTTGTCGACCTCGCATCTGGGGCGCTTCATGGTCTTCGTCTATATCTGGCTGCCGTTTATGATCCTGCCGATCCAGGCCTCCCTTGAACGTCTGCCGCCGTCGCTGTTGCAAGCCTCCGCCGACCTCGGGGCGACGCCACGCCAGACCTTCATGCAGGTGACGTTGCCGCTGTCGATTCCGGGCATTGCCGCCGGTTCCATCTTCACGTTTTCCCTGACCCTGGGCGACTTCATCGTGCCGCAACTGGTGGGCCCGCCGGGTTACTTCGTCGGGAGCATGGTGTACGCCCAGCAAGGCGCGATCGGCAATATGCCGATGGCCGCGGCCTTCACGCTGGTGCCGATCGTGCTGATCGCCATTTACCTGTCAATCGTCAAACGACTGGGAGCTTTCGATGCACTCTGAAAAGGCTTCCTGGGGACTGCGCATCGCAGCCTGGGGCGGGTTGGTGTTCTTGCACTTCCCGATCCTGATCATCTTCCTGTACGCCTTCAACACCGAAGACGCGGCGTTCAGTTTCCCACCCAGGGGTTTCACCCTCAAATGGATCGGCGTGGCGTTCTCGCGGCCCGACGTGCTGGAAGCGATCAAGCTGTCCTTGCAGATTGCGGCCGTTGCTACACTTATAGCGCTGGTCCTTGGCACGCTGGCGTCGGCGGCGCTGTACCGCCGCGACTTCTTCGGCAAGCAGGGCATCTCGCTGATGTTGATCCTGCCGATCGCCTTGCCGGGGATCATTACCGGTATCGCGCTGCTGGCGACGTTCAAGACGCTGGGCATCGAGCCGGGAATGTTCACCATCATCGTCGGTCACGCGACCTTCTGCGTGGTGATCGTCTACAACAACGTCATCGCCCGGTTGCGCCGCACTTCGCACAGTTTGATCGAAGCCTCGATGGACCTTGGCGCCGACGGTTGGCAGACCTTCCGCTACATCATCCTGCCGAACCTCGGCTCGGCGTTGCTGGCCGGCGGCATGCTCGCCTTTGCGTTGTCGTTCGACGAGATCATCGTCACCACCTTTACCGCCGGCCATGAACGCACCCTGCCACTGTGGCTGCTCAACCAGCTCAGCCGCCCGCGGGACGTGCCGGTGACCAACGTCGTGGCGATGCTGGTGATGATGGTGACCATGTTGCCGATCCTCGGCGCGTATTACTTGACCCGTGGTGGGGAAAGTGTGGCGGGGAGCGGCGGGAAATAGCTGGCCCCATAGCTCATGTAGACGCTGAATACTGTAGGAGCTGGCTTGCCAGCGAAGGCGTCAGGTCAGCCAGCATCAATGTAGCTGACATACCGCTTTCGCTGGCAAGCCAGCTCCTACAGGGGACCGGTTTCCACGCAGCAAAATAATGGATTCGAAGAGGACACAGCCATGCAAACCCAACTCTTGATCAACGGCCAGCTGATCGACGGCGAAGGCCCGGCCCAAACGGTGTTCAACCCGGCGCTGGGGCGGGTTCTGGTGGACATCAACGAAGCCAGCGAAGCCCAGGTCGATGCCGCCGTACGTGCCGCCGACAGCGCCTTCGAAAGCTGGTCGCAGACCACGCCGAAAGAGCGCTCGCTGTTGCTGCTCAAACTCGCCGACACCATCGAAGCCCACGGCGAAGAGCTGGCCAAACTGGAATCGGACAACTGCGGCAAACCTTACAGCGCCGCGCTGAACGACGAGATCCCGGCGATTGCCGACGTGTTCCGTTTCTTCGCCGGCGCCAGCCGTTGCATGAGCGGTTCGGCCGGCGGTGAATACCTGCCCGGCCACACCTCGATGATCCGTCGCGACCCCGTGGGCGTGATCGCCTCCATTGCACCGTGGAACTACCCGCTGATGATGGTCGCCTGGAAAATCGCCCCAGCCTTGGCCGCCGGTAATACCGTGGTGCTCAAGCCGTCGGAACAAACCCCGCTGACCGCGATGCGTCTGGCGCAACTGGCGTCGGACATTTTACCGGCCGGCGTGCTCAATCTGGTGTTTGGCCGCGGCCCTACGGTCGGCAGCCCGCTGGTCACCCATCCGAAAGTGCGCATGGTGTCGCTGACCGGCTCGATCGCGACGGGCTCGAACATCATTTCCAGCACCGCCGACAGCGTCAAGCGCCTGCACATGGAACTGGGCGGCAAGGCGCCGGTGATCATCTTCGACGACGCCGACATCGACGCCGCCGTGGAAGGCATTCGCACCTTCGGCTTCTACAACGCCGGCCAGGACTGCACCGCCGCGTGCCGCATCTATGCACAGGATGGCATTTACGACAGGTTCGTCGAGAAGCTCGGCGCGGCGGTCAGCAGCATCAAGCATGGCGTACAGGATGATCCGTCGACCGAACTGGGTCCGCTGATCACCGCGCAGCATCGCGACCGCGTGGCCGGGTTCGTCGCGCGTGCCGTGGCACAGCCGCACATCCGCTTGATCACCGGTGGCAACGTAGTGGAAGGCGATGGCTACTTCTTCGAGCCGACGGTGCTCGCCGACGCGCAACAGGACGACGAGATCGTCCGCCGCGAAGTGTTCGGGCCGGTGGTGTCGGTGACCCGATTCACCGATGAGGCGCAGGTGCTGGGCTGGGCCAACGATTCGGACTACGGCCTGGCATCGTCGGTCTGGACCTCGGACGTCGGTCGTGCGCATCGCCTGTCGGCCCGCTTGCACTATGGCTGCACCTGGGTGAACACACACTTCATGCTGGTCAGCGAAATGCCCCATGGCGGGCAGAAACTGTCCGGGTATGGCAAGGACATGTCCTTGTATGGGCTGGAGGACTACACGGTGGTGCGGCATGTGATGTTCAAGCATTAAAAGCTTCGCGGGCAGGTCTCGCTCCAGGTTTTATGGCGTATCCAATCATCTGAACGCCACCAACCCGTAGGAGCAAGCTTGCTCGCGATAGCCTCAACGCGGGTTCAAGGAAGACACCGTACAGCGGCGTCGACCCACATCATCAGTCTTCACCTCGCAGTAACGTCATCAAATCGTCGGTTCGTCCTTTGATATCAGCTTTACCCCGAACGGCCTCGAACCGATCAGAGACACCAGCCTCACCCGCCTGGTCTTCTTCCTCCCGAATTGGCTCGGGAATCGTGACTTGGCCTTCATTGCTCTTGATTGTCGACATGATAGCTACCTGAACACCGGTCAATGAGAGGATCCGACCGTGGCACCCGTGCCACGGCCCAATCCACTACCGGCTCAAAACCGCGAAACACTGCGCATCGCGTCCACCAGATAGCGCATGGCAATCCGGTCGCTCTCCGACAACTCGCGATAGCGCTCAACCAGTTTCATCTCCTCGGAATTGAGCCGACGCCTCCTCCGCCCGGTCATCAGGCACGGAAAGATTCCCAACAGTTCGGTGATGCCTTGTACTTTCGACATGGACGATGTCCTTCTATACGTCAGAGAAAACTTGAAAAGCCGCATCGCCCTACCCTTTTTCAGCGGTCACCTGGTGCCAACTGAATCCCACCGGCCTGAGGGCAGAAACCGGTCATGTCCATAGAATAGGAAGTTATCCGGACTGAAAAGCGATTTTTAGAGTAATTAATCGAAAAAAGCAGAAATGCCCTGTAAATCAGAAAGCGCTGTCGGAAATTGTTCCTGACATGTCTTGTTTCATTGCCGCGCAATCGTCATGCCATCAATCATTTTTTCTCTGCGACCGAACGGTTTAAGCTATTTGGCATCTGTTTAAAGTCCGTTGCGTTTGGCCGAAGGCATGTCCGAACCTCCATTTTTGATCCAATGTGCCAGGAACGGTGCGGGATTGTTCACGACAGGTTGTACCTATGCATCGCAGGAATTTGCTCAAAGCGTCCATGGCCATCGCGGCTTATACCGGTCTATCGGCCACTGGCCTGCTGGCCGCTCGAGCCTGGGCCGGTAACGGCGCGGCGGATGGAGAAGCTCAGGCGTTCGATTTCGAAGCCCTGAAGATCCAGGCCAAACAACTCGCCGGTAACCGCTATCAGGACACCAAACAGGTGCTGCCGCCGACCCTGGCGACCATGACCCCGCAGAACTTCAACGCAATCCGCTACGACGGCAACCACTCCCTGTGGAAAGACCTGAACGGTCAACTGGATGTGCAGTTCTTCCACGTCGGCATGGGTTTCAAACAGCCGGTGCGCATGTACAGCGTCGACCCCAAGACGCGCCAGGCGCGCGAGGTGCATTTCCGCCCGTCCCTGTTCAACTATGAAAAAACCACGGTCGACACCAAGCAACTCACCGGCGACCTGGGCTTTTCCGGGTTCAAGCTGTTCAAGGCCCCGGAGCTGGACCGGCATGACGTGTTGTCCTTCCTCGGCGCCAGTTATTTCCGCGCGGTAGACGCCTCTGGCCAGTACGGTCTGTCGGCCCGCGGCCTGGCGATCGATACCTATGCCAAAAAGCGTGAGGAATTTCCGGACTTCACCAAGTTCTGGTTCGAGACGCCGGGCAAGGACAGCACCCGTTTCGTGGTCTATGCGCTGCTGGATTCGCCGAGCGCCACCGGCGCCTACCGTTTCGACATCGATTGCCAGGCCGAACGCGTGGTGATGGAGATCGATGCTCACATCAATGCGCGCACCACCATCGAACAGCTGGGCATCGCGCCGATGACCAGCATGTTCAGCTGCGGCACCCATGAGCGGCGGATGTGCGACACCATTCATCCGCAAATCCACGACTCCGATCGCCTGGCGATGTGGCGTGGTAATGGCGAGTGGATCTGCCGCCCGTTGAACAACCCGGCCACCCTGCAATTCAACGCCTTCGCCGACACCGATCCAAAAGGTTTCGGCCTGGTACAGACCGATCACGAGTTCGCCAACTATCAGGATACCGTCGACTGGTATAGCAAGCGCCCAAGCCTGTGGGTAGAACCTACGACTGCATGGGGCGAAGGCTCGATCGATCTGTTGGAAATTCCTACGACCGGCGAAACCCTCGATAACATCGTCGCCTTCTGGACCCCGAAAAAACCGGTGGCGGCCGGCGACTCGCTGAACTACGGCTACAAGCTGTACTGGAGCGCATTGCCACCGGTGAGTACGCCGCTGGCGCGGGTCAACGCGACCCGTTCGGGCATGGGCGGCTTCATCGAAGGCTGGGCGCCTGGCGAACATTACCCGGAAGTCTGGGCACGCCGGTTTGCCGTGGACTTCACGGGCGGCGGTCTTGATCGCTTGCCGGAGGGTGCGGGGATCGAGCCTGTGATCACTTGCTCGAACGGCGAGGTGAAAGACTTCAACGTGCTGGTCCTGGATGCCATCAAGGGCTATCGGATCACGTTTGACTGGTACCCGACCAATGACAGCGTGGCGCCGGTGGAGCTGCGCTTGTTCATTCGCACCAATGACCGGACCTTGAGTGAAACCTGGTTGTACCAGTATTTCCCGCCGGCGCCGGAGAAGCGTAAGTACACCTGACAGGAAGGGGTTGGCTGAACCGGCCCCTTCGCGAGCAAGCTCGCTTGTATGTTTAGACTTGAAGGGGTGGGCGGGACTAAAAGCTCGATTCCGACTCTGACCAGTACGGACCGTGGGAGACTTCTCGTCCCGCCCTTTCTACCCGAAGCGCCGATAAGGAATTCATCG
>NZ_MULM01000102.1:0-25765 GCF_002029345.1 Pseudomonas sp. VI4.1 | reverse complement strand
CATGATTTGGCGGCGCCGGCCTGGGTGAAGCTGGCGGTGTTGTCGCTGCCGGTCTGGTTGACGGTTGCGCGCTGGTTGCTGCCGAACTGGCCACCGGCTTGCGGACCTTTCCAGTTGCTGGCGTAGACCTTGTTGTCGTTACCCACCGAGTTGGCGGTGAGCACATGGCTGTCGCCGGTCTGGTAGGTGAAGTGCACGTTGCCGGTGCCCTGTTGGTACAGCGCCAGGGTCGAGCTGGTGGACTCGAACTGGTCGGCGTAGATCGCGTTGGCGTCGCCGATTTGCAGGATCTGGGCGACGTTGTTGTTGCCGAAGCTCTGGTCGACGATGGTTTCGTTGGCTGTACCGATCTGGTCGACGGTGGCCTGGCTGGCGAGTTGGGTGTCCTGCCAGACTTCGCTGCCGTTCATGTCGCCCAGCTGGTTGATGGTCACGGTGCCGCCCTCACCCGAGGTCTGGTGGCCGTAGGCGTAGTTGACTTCGCCCGCCTGGTTGATGTTGATCTGCCCGGCCAGGTGGCCGATCTGTTCGCCGGTGCCGTAGTTGGCGGTGCCGTACTGGATGACTGTCGCGTTGTTGCCGGTACCGTACAAGAGTTGCTCGACGTTGGCTTCGTTGCTGTCACCAAGCTGCAAGGTGGTGGCGGTATTACCGTCCTGGCCTTCCTGGTAGATGAAGGAGAAGTTGCCGGTGCCTTGCTGTTGCTGCAACGCCTGGTTGGCGCCGAGTACGCCGATCGACTGGCTGGCATGACTGGTGTTACCGGCACCGACCTGTTGCTGGACGATAGTGCTGCCGTTTTCGTACAGCTGCTCGGCATAACCGGCGTTGAAGTCACCGACCTGATCCTGGGTAATGGTGCCGGTGGCGTTGTCTTGCTTGGCGGCCGCGTTATTGCCTTCGCCGAGCTGTGTCTGGGTGGTGGTACTGAAACTGGCCTGGATTTGCGTCACATCGGCGATGTTGGCAGTCCCGACCTGATTCTGGGTGGAAAGGCTGTCATCGGCCATCGCCTGGGCACTGACAATGACCAGAATGGCGGCGGTGAGGGGCGTCAGTTTGAACATGATGAAACCTCCAAAGTGGGGCAATGCTTTAGCGATACTGTTTGACTGAAACGCTCATGCCGTTTCCCGACTGGGTCACGGCACTCGAGAGCCCCGTGCCGGCCTGGTCGATGCTGGCGTCGTTGTTGTTGCCGTTCTGGGAAATCTGCGCGCGGTTGTGGCTGCCGTTTTGTGTGATTTCGGCGTTGTTGCCCGAACCTTGCTGGGTGATCAGGGCCATCAGGTCGCTGCCTTGCTGCAGGATGTACGCTTCCTGATTGCTCCCCGACTGGACAATGCGACCGAGCAGCGACTGGCCGTTCTGTTGCAGCAGCGCGACGTTGGCCTGGCCGTTCTGGTCGATCAGCGCTTGCTGGCCGATCGGCGCTGGCCATTCGCCGAGGTCGGCTCCGGGCGCCAGGTCGTCGTTCTCCATCAAATCATCGGCCCGCACGCCCGCACTGCTGCAAAGCAGAAGCAGGCAGAGCAGGGTGGCGGTCGATCTTTTCATGGCGGTGTCCTTTGGGAAGAGGCCTGCCCCACCGACCGGCCAGATCGGTGGGGCGAGGGCTTACTGCACGGTAACGGCGACCGTGCGCACGGTGCCCTGGGACGAGCGGATGGTCGCTGTCGGGTTCGCCGACGGGATCACCGTGGTGCTGTTGCTCACCGTCAGCCGCCAGCGTCCGGTCAACGGCACCGTGGTGGTGCCGAGGGTCACCAGCCCGGTCGGCGTGGTCACCTGGATGGTGATGGTGTTGCCGGTGGTCACCGATGAGGTGCCCGAGAAGTCCCAGTTGAAGCGGTTGTTGGAGCGGGCCGTCACCGTGGCCGCGGTCACCGCGAAGGTTTCCGCTGCGGGTCTTGGCGAGACTTGCACCGTGACCGTTGCCGGTGCCGACTGGGCGCCGAAGCTGTCCCTGGCGACGTAGGTAAAGGTCGTGGTGAAGGCCGTCGTGACCGTGGCCGGTGGGGTGTAGGTGATCACGGTGCCGTCAGTGCTGACGGTGCCGCGACCGGCCGCTGGCTGGGTCTGGATGGCGACGGTTAACGGCACGTTGCCTTCCGGATCGGTGTCGTTGGCCAACACGTTGATCGGTACCGCCACGCCCAGGGTCGCGATGCTGTCGACGACGGCCACCGGAGGCTGGTTAGGCGCCACGGTGATGGTCACGGTCGCCGGAGCGGTCGAGGCCAGGCCTTTGACGTCTTGCGCCTTGTAGGTGAAGGTCGTGGTCAGCGGTGCGTTGACTACGGCCGGTGGGGTATAGACCACCGCTGCCGTGCCGCTCAAGGCGACGGTGCCCTGGTTAGCGGCCGGTTGGGTCAGCGCGGTGATGCTCAGTGGCGTGTTGCCGTCCGGGTCGCTGTCGTTGCCCAGCAGGTTGAGGGTGATCGGCACCCCGAAGCTGGTGCTGCCGGTGTCGGCCACGGCCAATGGCGCCTGGTTTTCACCGGTGTCCGGGGCCGAACCGACCACCACGACCGGCTCGGTATCGCTGCCGCCCCTGGCGGATTTGATCGTGACGGTGGCCGGTGGCTGCGGCAGATCGGCGACGGTCAGGCGTTGCAGGGTGCCGGTCTTCGACAGACGTCCGTAACCCTGGGCGACCATGTCCGGTACCGCCACTTCGTCAGTGGAGGTGGCCTCGATCAGCAGGCTGTGATTGCTCCAGTTGTACCGAGCGGTCTGGACTTTCACCACGTCGGTGACCTTGCTCGACACTGCCGTCGGCCGGGTGGTACCCGTCGGGTTAGTAGCGGTGACCACCACGACCGGCGGCACGTTGCCGGTGAACTGACGCTGGCCGAAGAACAAGCCATTGTTGTCGCCGGTCATGTTGATCAGGCATGGCGACAGCGGTGGGCCGGGTACCAGCGCAATGCTTTCGCGGAAGCACAGGCTCGACGTGTTGCCCGATTTGCCGAAGACTTCGACCCGCGTACCGGTGTCGGTGCGCCGGTAAGTGGCGCGGTCGATTTCCACCGGGGTCTGGGCACGGTTGTCGAGGACTTTGCCGGATACGGTGAACAGGTTGGTCTCGATGGTCCCGGCCGGTCCCTGGATACGCACGAAGTTGGTGTTGTTGGGGCTGCCGGTGACCTGCTCGGTGAGGTTCGGATCGCCGACGAAGGTCTCGACGGTTCCGGTGTCCGGGTTCATCTCGGTGTAGGGGCCGTTGACGCTACGCAGGAACGGGCCGACGTTGCCATTGAGCACGCCGCTGAAATTACCGGGTGCACCGATGCCGATGTCCCGGGTCAGGTTGATGGCGCGCCGCCCCGTGGTGGTGACGTTGATCGTTTCCACCCCGTAAGGGTGGGTGATGGTATAGACCCCGGGAGTCGGTACCGAGACGCGCAGGCGAATACGCGCGAAGGAGACCTGATCACCATCCACCGGGGTTTCGGCGCCGAATGCCGCCTCGACCGCGGCCACGTACACTTCCAGTTCATACCCGCTGTTACCGACTTGCGGGATCGCGGTCTCCGCCGCGAACCAGAAGGCTTCTCCGGGCCAGTTGTCGGGGAAGACCATCGGCTGGGCGTCGTCGTAGACCCCCGGTTCCGCCGCCAGGATGCACATGAAGGACGGTGGGTTGGTGACCGGCACCCGCGTGCTCGCGGCCCGGGACTGGCACAGCTCCAGCTTCAATTGATTGTTGTCCTGATACCACATGGGGAATTTCCCCGTGGCGAAGGTGTAAGGGCCGGGGTCGACGGCGGCGAGTTGCGCGAATGCGCTGCCGGACAGCGATAACGTCAGTCCCAGGGCGTTGAGCGCCAGGCGTGGCCAATTGTTCATGATGCCTCCTGATGAGGATCTGGGCGTGTGAGCGTTCATTGCACGATGACCACTTCTTCGGTGTCGCTGCCGCCATTGGATGACGTCACGCGAACCCTGGCCGGTGGAATCGGCGAGATCCCGGTGGCCAGGGTTTTCACCGCGCCTTCGCCACTGAGGGCGCCGATGGCGGCACCGCTGGCGGATGAGGCGGTGAGCACTGGCGGCGAAGTTTCATCACTGGTCGAGGCCACGAGGGTCAGTTGCCCGCTGCTGAGGCTGTACTCCGCACGCTGGATCACCACCAGGTCGGTCAGCGCCATGGACAAGCTGGTCGGTGTGCTGGTGGGGATCGCCAGGTGGTTGTCCGCGGTTACCTGCACCGTGCTCGGCAAGGTCGGGTTGGCCGCGGACTGCGCGTACCAGTTGCCGGTGGTGTTGGCTTCGCTCATGTTCAGCACCGGGCTGCTGCTGGTCACGGTGGCAGTCGCCGGCGGCGGAGGCGCCATGACGAACACGTCCTGCTGGGCGATCGGCGCGCTTGCACCGGCTTTGCGCGAGTAAGTGCTGCGCTGGGCGATCACCGGCGTCGGCCGCACCACCGTCGACAACTTGCCGGAGATGCTGAACAGCGTGGTGCGCAGATCCAGGCCATTGGGCCCTTCGATGCGCACGAAGTTGGTGTTGAACGGGCTGCCGGTGATGGCCTCTTCGATGTTCGGGTCGCCGATGAACTGCTCCGCCGAACCGGTCAGGGGATTGGTCTCGGTGTAGGGGCCATTGACGCTGCGCAGGAAAGGTCCGACGTCACCGCGCAGGGCGCCGTCATAGGTTTTCGGCGAACCGATGCCAATGTCGCGGGTCATGTTGATCGCCCGGGTGCCCCCGGCAGGCACGTCGAAAATGTCGACCCCGTAAGGGTGGGTGATGGTGTACGTGCCGGCGGTGGGCACATCGACGCGGATACGTACCCGGGCAAAACTCATCTGGTCGCCTTCGACCGGTTCTTCAGCGGCGAAGGCCGCTTCGATGGCGGTACCAAACGACAGGTCGATGCCCCGGGCGGCGTCGACGATGGCCGCATCGGCGGTGAACCAGAACGCCTCGTCAGGGAAATTGGTCGGGAAGACGATCGGCTGTGCGTCATCGAATACACCGGGGGTCGGCAGCAACGTGCACATGTACGACGGCGCACCGGGTGCGCCGGGAGCCCTGGAGCTGACGGCCTTGGACAGGCACAGGTCGAGGGTTCGACCGTGGGTGTCCTGATACCAGGCGGCGAACGAGCCGTTGGCGGGCAGATAGGGTCCGGGGTCGACGGCATACAACGCCGCCTGGGCGATGCCTTGGGCCAGAGCACTCACGACCAGGGCGGCCGCGGTTTTGGACAGTAAAGGGTGCATGAGTTAATCCCTCTATCAGAGTACCTGTCCCGTGAGGTGGGTCAGTTGAGAGGGTCTTCGGCAACTTCCGTACCAAGCGGCGAAAACGATCCTGAGAGGTCCGGGGCGCGGGCCTGCGGCGGGCAAACGCTGTCAGGCCATCGCTCGATCAAGCGGGCCATTGTCCCCAGCATTGGGGGTAGGTGGGGAAGGCGGGGAGGTGTGGGATAGCTACCACAGCCTTTGCCGGTCCAAACCCCGACATCGGGCAAACGGCCAGCATTGGGCTATAACCCTATAGGGGAAACGTCGGGAACAAATGTCCATGAACATGCCTACCAAAGCGCTCCAGTCGCAGGAGGGCGAGACTCGCCTGCACTCGCGCAAGCCGCCGTTCAATCTGTTGCGCTGGTTTTCGCTGATCAGCCTGGCGGTGATCGGTACGGTTGCCGTGGCGCTGGGGGCTGTGTCCACGCGGTTCGTGATTACCGAGAGCGTGCAGCGCGATGCCTTGCTGACGTCGCAGTTCATTCAGGCGATCGCCTCGGCCGAGGTGCGCCATGTGTCGATCCCCAACGTGCGGACCATGGGCGAGCTGCTCGACCCCCGCAAGGACAAGGACTTTCCCGACGTCGACCCGATGGCCCGGGCCAATGCCCGTGGCGAATTCCTCGACCATATCGAACACTTGCCGGACGTGATCCTGGCCAACATCTACGCCCCCGACCGCATGGTGATCTGGTCGACGAACCCGGCATTGATGGGCACCACGATCCATACCGACGACGACCTGGATCAAGCCTTCGCCTCCAAGACCCCGGTGTCGGCCAGCTATCACAACGTCGACCACAATCGCATGGAGCAGAAGTTCGTGACGCCCCCGGAATACATCTTCATCGAGAACTACATTCCGTTGTTCGATGCCGACGGCGACAAAGTCACCGCGATGGTCGAGATCTACAAGGAGCCCAAGGACCTGATCAATCGCATGGAGCGCGGCCTGGTCATGATCTGGCTCGCCACCGCCCTGGGCGGCGGGCTGATTTACCTGGGGCTGTACTGGATCGTGCGCCGGGCCGCGATCCTGTTGGCGGCGCAACAGCAGCAACTGATCACCAACGAAACCTTTGTCGCCTTGGGCGAGATGTCGTCGGCGGTCGCCCACAGCCTGCGCAATCCGTTGGCGACCATTCGCTCCAGCGCTGAACTGGCGCTCGAATTCGACAGCGGCGCGGCGCACAAGAACATCAACGACATCATCGGCCAGGTCGATCGCATGTCGAAATGGGTCAGGGAGCTGTTGCAATCCTTGCGCCCGCTCAACGACGAGGCGGAGCCGGTCAATCTGGTGGCGGCATTGCATGACAGCCTCATGGCCTTCGAGCAGCAGATCGCCAAGGCCAACGTCCTGGTCGTGTTCGAGCCCAGGCAGACACCCATGGTCCTGAGCCAACAGGTGCAGTTGACGCAGATCCTCAACAGTTTGCTGGCCAATGCGCTGGAGGCGATGGAGAAGGGCGGCACGCTCACCATCGCCCTGGAGCCGACCGATGCCCAAGGCGTTTGCGTGGCGGTGAGCGACACCGGCAAAGGCATGAGCGAAGAGCAACGCAGCATGGCCTTCCGGCCGTTTTACACCACCAAGCGCGGTGGCCTGGGGGTCGGACTGGTGCTGGTCAAGCGGATCATGGACCGTTTCGGCGGCGCGGTGACCCTGGAAAGCCGCGAGGGCGAGGGCACCACCGTGCGGCTTTCATTCAAACGGCTCACCTGAAATCGGGTATGAACTTTCCCCATTAGCGGGTGCCATTCCCCAGTCGTTTTTCAGTCATGGCACATTGATGTTGATAAGCCACTGTTTTGTCAGGCGTTAACGCTATGTAAAAAATTGTTACAAATATGGCGAGCTACTTGCAAATCACCAGTACCCCTTCATGACTTCGAGGCGGCTGGTGATGGACAGTAAAGCGCGGTTTCCCTTCAAGCGGTTCGGCTTCCTGACGCCTTTGAGCGTCCTTCTGACGATGACGCTGGGAACAGCCGGTCTTCGTGCCAGCCCCATCGATGACGAACGACAGCCCGAACCCACCGACCCGTCGGCGTATTACGACGAACCCGCCGACAAACCGGCCGCGCTGAATGCCATCCTGACGATGCCGGAGGCCAACGAAGACGCCTTCGATTTGCCCGATGGCGTCAAAGGCAGCCGCGACACCACGCGCCAGGAAAATATCCTGCCGCCCAAGGTGCAGACCAGCTTCAATTACCCCACCAATGGCAAGCCCAGCCCGCTGTTCGGCGCTCAGCCGTTCACCCAGCAACTGGTGCTGTTCGAAGAATTCGGCCCGGAAAAACTCGACCCCACCACACCGGCGGCGCCCTTGGGGTTTCCACCGGCGGCGATCGGCCCGGCACCTGCGCAGGACCCCGGCAGTGCGGCGCGCAGTGCGCCACCCGGCGCGGCCCTCGATGCGTTCTTGCGCCAACCGGGACTGACGCCATTTCCGAGCCAGTTCGCCAACGTGGTCGACCGCAATCCGTGGCAGGCGCAGATCGAGTATTTTCTCAACCGGCACATCGGCTCTGCCGCCGAAGGCCGTCCGCCAGGAAAGGGTTGGTCGCATCAGCGCTGGAACGAGTTCTACCCGCAAGCGGCCTACAAGACCGTGCAGACCGGTGCACGAACCAACGGCGGCCTGCGCGACAGTCGCCAGATGCATGGTTACGCCCTGGGTGAGTTCGGCCCCGGAGGTCTCTATCACAACACCGCCGGTGTACCGCTGACCGATGGCACCGCCAAAGGCGTCGATGCGCGCTTTCACCCGAACATGCCGGTACAGAACCACAACTCGGTCTGGACCTTCGACGGCACCTTACCCCCAAAATTACTGATGGTGCGTTACGGCCAGCCGGTGCTGATGCGCCATTACAACGGCTTGCCCATCGACCCGGCGGCCAACATGGGCTTCGGCTTGCACACCATCAGTACCCACGAACACAACGGTCACGCGCCGGCGGAAAGCGACGGTTACGCCAACGCGTTTTTCTTCCCGGGGCAGTATTACGACTATCGCTGGCCAATCCAGCTGGCCGGTTACGACAGCATCAATACCCGCGCCGAAGACCCGCGTGCGGCCTTCCCGTGTTCGCCGGGGGAAACCCTCTGGGTCAATGACATGAACCCCGGCCGCAAGACGTGCGACCACGGCACCATCAAGATTCGTGGCGACTGGCGCGAAACCATGAGCACCCACTGGTTCCACGATCACATGCTCGATTTCACCGCGCAGAACGTCTACAAGGGCAACGCGGCGATGATGAACTACTACAGCGCCCTGGACCGCGGCAACGAATCGGTGAACGACGGCGTCAACCTGCGCTTCCCCAGCGGCAGCGCCTTGCCGTGGGGTAACCGCGACTATGACGTCAACCTGTTGATCGCCGACAAGGCCTGGGATCAGGGCGGTCAACTCTGGTTCAACCCGTTCAACACCGATGGCTTTCTCGGTGATCAGATACTGGTGAACTGGCAGTGGAAGCCGGCCCTGGATGTGCGCGCCCGCAGCTATCGGTTGCGGATCCTCAATGGCTCGGTGTCGCGTTACTTCAAGCTGGCCCTGGTGCGCGAAGTCAAGGGCAGCGGCGGTGAGTTCCCCGGACCGAAAAACTCTGGCGTTTCCTACAGTCGGGTGCCGTTCCACATGATTGCCAACGACGGCAACATCATGGAACACAGCGTGCCGTTCGACGGCAGCATGGACCTGGACGCCGACGGTAATAAACAGAACCACAACGCGATCCTGCCGACCCAGGGCATCGCCGAACGCTTCGACATCATCGTCAACTTCGCGAAGAACGGGATCAAGCCGGGGGACAAACTGTTCTTCGTCAATTTGCTGGCCCATGACGACGGCAAGGGCCCGAAAGAGCCGATTGCCCTGGGCGATGTGCTCTCGGAAAAATACCTGGCGGTACTCAAGCAAAGCAGCAAGGGCCCGCAGTGGGACAAGGGTGACCCGGCCGTGGGCAAGATCTTGCAGCTCAACGTCAAGGCCTACACCGGTCAGGACCTGGCCATGGACCCGGCCGCCTATGAGCCGGCCAAACCGGGCAAGGCCGAAGGCATGGCGATGATCCCGCTGAAGATCCATCGCGATACCGTCGCCGACAAGGCGCTGTTGGCCAAGGCCCGTCACCGCACCTTCACCTACGGGCGCTCGGACGGCACCGACGAAGCGCCCTGGACAGTCAAGACCGACGGCGGTTTCGGCTTCCATATGGACCCGCGTCGCCTCAACACCTCGACCCAGTTGGCCAGTGGCCCCACCGATGCCGGTGTCACCGGTTTCGGCACCCTGGAAGTGTGGAACATCAAGGCCGGCGGCAAGGGCTGGAGCCACCCGGTGCACGTGCACTTCGAGGAGGGGATCATCCTGAGCCGCGGCGGCAAGGCACCGCCGGAATGGGAAAAATGGGCGCGCAAGGACGTCTATCGCATCGGCTCGGAAGACGATGGCCTGGACAGTGTCGAATTCGCGATCAATTTCCGCGAATTCGCCGGGACGTACATGGAGCACTGTCACAACACGCAGCACGAGGACAACTCCATGCTGCTGCGCTGGGACATCGAGAAACCGGGGCAATTGCAGTTGATGCCGACGCCGCTGCCGAGCTGGGATGGCGTGCGTTACGTCAACTCCGCCGCATTGCCGACCTTCCGCACTGGCGATGGCTTCGGCCCGCAAGTGCCGGTCAAGAAATGAAGCGGGAGCGCACCGACATGAACGGGCATACGCCGCGCTCCCGTGCCTTGGGCGCGCACCTGGTACTGATGCTGGTCTGTTGTCTGCTGGCGAGCCGGTTGCTGGTGGCCCACGAGGTCGCCGAGGTGCCGACTGCGGCGGCGACACCCTGGGGTGCAGATTATTTCCCCAATACCCTGCTGACCGACCAGGACGGTCGGCAGGTGCATTTCTTCGATGACCTGATCCGGGACAAGGTGGTGGTGATCAATTTCATCTTCACCACCTGCAGCGATTCCTGCCCGCTGGAAACCGCGCGCCTGCGTCAGGTGCAACAGTTGCTCGGGGACCGGGTCGGCAAGGACATCTTCTTCTATTCGATCAGCATCGATCCGCTCAGCGACACGCCCGAGGTGCTCAAAGCCTACGCGCAGCGGTTCAAGGTCGGGCCGGGCTGGCAATTTCTCACCGGCGACTTCGACGCTGTCACCGAACTGCGGCACAAGCTCGGGCTGTTCATCGAAGGCGTCGACAACGGACGCAGCAAAGACCACAACCTGAGCCTGATCGTTGGCAACCAGGCCACGGGCCGCTGGATGAAAGCCTCGCCCTTCGAGAACCCGTGGATTCTGGCCGATCAGTTGGCCAACACCTTGCAGAACTGGAAGCAGCCCAGTGTCGAGCAAAGCTACGCCAATGCACCTGAACTCCGGCCGCCCAGCAGCGGCGAAGAATTGTTTCGCACCCGCTGTGCCTCATGCCACAGCCTCGGCCCGCAGGACGGGCAAGGCATCGGCATGCGCAGCATCGGTCCCGACCTGATCGGCGTCACTCGCCAGCGAGCGCCGGCGTGGCTGGCGCGCTGGATTCGCGAGCCGGACCGCATGCTGGCCGAAAAGGACCCGATCGCGATGGAATTGTTTGAGCGCTTCGACAAGATACCGATGCCCAACCTGCGTCTGGATGAGAACGCGGCGCAGTCCATCCTGGTTTTTTTGCAGGAAGAAACCGAGCGGCAGCAGCCGTTGCAGGCGGTGCAAACGCAGTAGCGGCCAAATAATATCAATGACGCCATCAGCCTTGGACAATGCCACCTACACTGAGTCGAAACACGGCTGAAAAGGCTTGATGCAAGCATCCAGGACCCGCCCATGCAGATATTGGAACAACACACTACAGCGGCGTCGCAGACGCCGGCTACAGAACGCAAGGGCAGGCGTGGGCCGTTCAATTTGCTGCGCTGGTTCTCCTTGGGCAGCTTTTTCATCATCGCTGCCGTGGCGCTGGGGTTGGGCTCTGTTTCCACGCGATTCGTGGTGACCGAGAGTGTCGAACGCGATTCCATGCTGACCGCGCAGTTCATCCAGGCCATGGGCGAGGCCGAAATCCGCCATGCTGCGATCAGCCCGAACCGAACCATGGGTGAAATGCTCGATCCACGCCAGGACCATGGGTATCCCGACGTCGAACCGGCGACCCGAGCCGCCGCGCGCATCGAGTTTCTCGATCATGTGGAGCATTTACCCGACTTGCTGCTGGCCACGGTGTATGCCCTGGACCGTACCGTCGTGTGGTCGACCAACCCCGAGTTGATCGGCGTGCGCATTGAAGGCGATGAAGAGCTGGATGAGTCCTTCACCATGAAGGAGTCGGTGTCCACCAGCTACCACGAGATTGTCGAGGAACGCCCCGAGCAGCGATTGCTGCGCGAACCTGAATACCTGTTCATCGAGAACTACATCCCGATGTTCAATGCCGACAAAAGCCAAGTGATCGCCATGGTGGAAATCTACAAGGAACCGGTGGATCTGGTGGCGCGCATCCAGCGCGGTTTCAAGGCCATCTGGCTGGCGACCGTGCTGGGCGGCGCGGCGATTTACCTGGCGTTGTTCTGGATAGTGCGGCGTGCGGCCAAGCTGCTCGAGAGCCAGCAGAAACAACTGGTCAGCAACGAGACCTTTGTTGCCCTGGGGGAGATGTCCTCGGCGGTGGCTCACAGCCTGCGCAATCCGCTGGCGAACATACGCTCCAGTGCCGAACTGGCCCAGGACATCGCCAGCCTGGGCGCGCAGAAGAACATCGGCGACATCATCAACCAGGTCGATCGCATGTCGCGCTGGGTCCGGGAACTGCTGATGTCGTTGCGACCGGTGAATGACGACGATGAAACAGTGGACCTGGTGCTGGCCATCGACGACACCCGGGGTGCCTTCGACGCGCTGATCAAGCGCTACGGGGTCGAGGTGCGTTTCACCCCACAGGGTTGTCCGCTGGTGGTCAGCCAAAAGGTATTGCTCACGCAGATTCTCAATAGCCTGTTCGCCAATGCCCTGGAAGCCATGCCCAAGGGCGGCGTGCTCAGTATCGAGATCGAATCGCCGCAGCCGGGGCGGGTGTGCATGACCCTGAGCGACACCGGCAAGGGCATGAACCCCCAGCAACAGCAAATGGTGTTCAAGCCGTTTTTTACCACCAAACAAGGCGGGTTGGGCGTAGGCCTGGCCTTGGTCAAACGAATAATGGAGCGTTTCGACGGCTCGGTCGAACTGACCAGCCGGGAGCAGGAAGGAACCCGCGTCAGTCTCAACTTTATAGTGGCAACGGGAGGGGAAAATGGAGCGCAGCATACTGCTGGTCGAGGATGATGAACTCCTCGCCGAGAATATTCAGACCTATCTGGAGCGTAAAGACTTCGAGGTGACAGTCTGCCACTCGGCCGAGGATGCACTGGGGCAACTGGGCACGTTCGTGCCTGATGTGGTGCTCACCGATAATTCGCTGCCGGGCATGAGCGGTCACGACCTGATCCAGAAGCTGCGCATCAGCGCGCCGGACCTGAAAGTGATCATGATGACCGGTTACGGCAACGTCGAAGATGCCGTGACGGCGATGAAGGAGGGCGCGTTCCATTACGTCACCAAGCCGGTGGCACTGCCGGAGCTCAAGCTGTTGCTGGACAAGGCCCTGGCCACCGAGCGGATGGAACGCACGCTGTCGTTCTACCAGGAACGCGAAGCGCAGAAGTCCGGGGTGCAGGCCTTGATCGGCGATTCGGCGCCCATGCAATATCTGAAAAACACCATCGGCCAGTTGCTCGACGCCGAGCGGCGGATGGCCAACACCGATCTGCCGCCGGTACTCGTCGAAGGCGAGACCGGTACCGGCAAGGAACTGGTGGCCCGGGCGCTGCACTTCGACGGTCCGCGCAGCAAAGGCCCGTTCATCGAATTCAACTGCGCGTCGATTCCCTCCAACCTGGTGGAGTCGGAACTGTTCGGTCACGAGAAGGGCGCCTTCACCGACGCCAAGGACCGTCGCGTCGGGCTGGTGGAAGCGGCCGATGGCGGTACGCTGTTTCTCGATGAAGTCGGGGAAATGGACCTGTTGCTGCAAGCCAAACTGCTGAAGTTGCTGGAAGACCGGACCATTCGCCGGGTCGGTTCGGTGAAGGAGCGCAAAGTCGATTTGCGGGTGATCAGTGCCACCAACTGCAACCTCGAACAGATGGTCCAGCAGGGCAAGTTCCGCCGCGACCTGTTCTTCCGCCTGCGCATCATCTCGATCAAGGTGCCGCGCCTGTATGCCCGTGGCGAAGACATCCTGGTGCTGGCCCGGCATTTCCTGGCGATCCATGGCAAACGCTATGGCAAGCCGCACCTGCATTTCAGCGACCAGGCCGAAGAGTTGCTGCTCAACTACAGTTGGCCGGGCAACGTGCGCGAATTGCGCAACATGCTGGAGCAGACCGTGCTGCTGGCCCAGAGCGACACCATCGCCACCCACCAGTTGAACGTGTGCCTGAGCCTGGTGGACGAGCCTCTGGCGTACCAACAGGAGCTCCAACACAGCGAACCGCGTCCGGCCTACAACGGCACCGAGTCGATGAACCTGCCGGAAGTGGAGCGCGACATGGTGCGCAAGATGCTCGACAAGACCGACTGGAACGTCACCAAGTCCGCACGGCTGCTGGGCCTGAGCCGCGACATGCTGCGTTACCGGATCGAAAAACTCGGCCTCGCACGCCCGGATAAACGTCAGTGGTAGACCTGGGCAGGCTGTTCCTGGCCGCGGAGGCACGCGAGCATACAGGAGGGGTCGAGCACTTCTTCGTTGACGTAGACGCCGCGTTCCGCGTCATAGGAGCGGATGAACACCCGCACGGTGGCATCCGCGACGGTCGGCAATCGTGAGTCGTAGAACACATGCTGGCTCGCAATCGGGATGAACTCCCGCGGGGCCGTCGGAATGTACGACCGCGGCGGCACTGTGCTCAGGGACGGTGGAACGGGATGGGCGAAGGGTTGGTTGTCGCCGTAATAGTTGAACCCGCTGCTGTAATCGGTGGTGGGGGTCAGGTCGTCCGCCTGGGCGGCGGTGGTCAGGCAGACAGCGAACGCCAGCATCAGATCGGTTTTGCTCATGGTTGCACCTGCGAAATCGGTAGCCCCGCATTTCCCCAAGGTCATTAACTATAGCTGGCATATGGGCACGCGTTTGCGATGCGTGGATTACAAGAAACCAACAAACGCCAAATGGGTTTTTTCAAGGCGCTGATCTAGACTCGTGCCGGTCAATCAAGACCCGAGTTCTGGAGCGTGCAATGGAAATGCCGACAAAAGAAAACGCCATCGCCAGCAACCGCGATGCCTGGAATGACTCCGCCCGACACCACAAGGACGCCCCGGAATGGCAGGCTCTTTCGAGCGCCGTGGGTCATCGGGGTTTTTCCTGCCTGGATGAGACCCTGACCGATTTGCTGGAACAGGTCGGCGTCGATGGCAAGGATGTGGTGCAACTGGGCTGCAACAACGGACGCGAAAGCGTTTCGCTGTTTGCGCTGGGTGCCCGCAGCGTGGTCGGCGTCGACCAGTCCGCCGCCTTCCTCGATCAGGCGCGGGAGCTGGCGTCTCGTTCGCCCCATGCGCCTGAATTCATCGAGGCCGACATCCATCGTCTGCCGGGGGAACTTCGCGATCGTTTCGACGTGGCGCTGATCACCATCGGCGTCTTGAACTGGATGCCGGACATCGGCGAATTTTTCCGCCATGTCGAGCAAACCCTCAAGCCTGGCGGCAGCCTGGTAGTGTACGAAACCCACCCCTTCCTGGAAATGTTCGACCCCGAGTCAGCTGATCCCTTGCGCCCGGACAGCTCGTACTTTCGCCGCGAACCTTTCGTGCAGGACCAGCCCATCGTCTACGAAGGCCAAGTCGAACAACCCTGCGCGACGTCCTACTGGTTCGTGCACACCCTGGGCGCGATCTTCACCGGCGCCATCGACGCCGGGCTGCAGATCAGTCACTTCAAGGAGTACCCGCATTCCAACCGCGAGGAACTCTATGACCAGTATCAACAGCAGCAGGCGCAGTTGCCGTTGTGTTTTACGTTGGTGGGGGTGAAGGGTTGAGTTTCTGAGCTGGACTATGTGTAGCTGCCACTGACGCCTTCGCGGGCAAGCCCGCTCCCACAGGGGGTTTGTGTCGGCCACAAAACTTGCTCAAACACAAATCAAATGTGGGAGCGTGGCTTGTCTGATCGCCGCACCGCCACGATGAACGATAACGCGGTGCCACTGGCGTCCGCTATCCTAGGCCCACTGACCTCAACGAGCCTGCCCCCATGCTGTCGGTCCAAGGCGTCTTCAAAAGCTACGCCACTCCCCAGGGTCCATTACCCGTATTGCAAGGTGTCGACCTGACCTTGAAACCCGGCAGCAGCCTGGCGCTGATGGGCGAGTCGGGCAGTGGCAAGAGCACCTTGCTGCACTTGATCGCCGGGTTGGACAAGGTCGATCGCGGCAGCATCGTCAGTGGCGGGCATCGCCTGGAACAGATGAGCGAAGGGCAATTGGCAAACTGGCGGCGGACTGAAATCGGCCTGGTGTTCCAGCAGTTCAACCTGATCGGCAGCTTGCGCGTGGAAGACAATCTGGCGTTCCAGGCACGGCTGGCGGGGCGCCATGATCCGCGTTGGCAGGCGCATCTGGTGCAGCGTCTGGGGTTGGCGATCTGCTGCGGCGTTATCCGGAGCAATTGTCCGGCGGGCAACAGCAGCGGGTGGCGCTGGGCCGGGCGCTGGCGTCGCAACCGCAACTGCTGCTGGCCGACGAACCCACCGGCAGCCTCGATGAAGCCACCAGCGACGAGGTGTTGAAGTTGCTGCTGGAACTGCTCGACGACAGCCCCACAACCTTGTTGATGGTCACCCACAGCCCACGGGTCGCGGCGCGACTGGCGGAGAAAGTGGTGCTGCAGGGTGGCCGTCTGGCTGGCGCGGACGAGCGCTGAAGTGCGGGTCTTTGGCGAAACCTTGCGCGCACTGCTCAGCCATTGGCGGCAGCACCCGGTGCAATTTTTCAGCGTGCTGACCGGGCTCTGGCTCGCCACCAGTCTGCTGGCCGGCGTGCAGGCGCTGAACAGCCAGGCGCGGGACAGCTATGCCCGGGCCAGCCAGATGATCGGCGGTGAACCCCAGGCCAGCCTCAGTACCCCCAGCGGCGCGAGCTTTTCCCAGCAAGTGTTTGTCGACCTGCGCCGTGCAGGCTGGCCGGTGTCGCCGGTGCTGCAGGGCCGGCTGACACTCAAGGGCCATGAAGACCAGCGCTTGCAGCTGATGGGCATCGAGCCGGTGTCGCTGCCGGCCGGTTCCGCGGTGGCCGGGCAGGCACTGGCGATCGAGCAGATCGTCGAATTTTTCAGCCCGCCGGGCAAGACCTGGATTTCGCCGCAGACCTTGCAGGCCCTGGGCTTGCACGAAGGTGAACAGCCGCCGAGCCTGGGCGGCGTGGCATTGCCGCCGCTGCGCGTGGAAAACGAGATGGCCCCCGGTGTGTTGCTGGTGGACATCGGCGTCGCCCAGCAGGTGCTGGGGCTGCCGGATCAACTGTCGCGCCTGCTGCTGCCCAGGGATTTCAGCGCGACGCTGCCCGATCAATTCAAAGGCCAGCTGCAACTCAAAAGCAGCGGCGAAGAGAACAATCTCGCGCGGCTGACCGAGAGTTTTCACCTGAACCTCGATGCCCTGGGGTTTCTGTCATTCGTGGTCGGCTTGTTCATCGTTCACGCCGCCATCGGCCTGGCGTTGGAGCAACGCCGAGGATTGTTGCGAACCTTGCGCGCCTGTGGCGTCAGCGCGCGGATGTTGATTGCGTGCCTGAGCGTCGAACTGGGTGGACTGGCACTGATCGGCGGCCTCGCTGGAGTGATCAGCGGCTACGTGCTGGCCAGCGTGCTGTTGCCGGATGTCGCCGCCAGCCTGCGCGGGTTGTATGGCGCCGAAGTGGCAGGACGGCTGAGCCTGAGCCCGTGGTGGTGGCTCAGCGGCGTCGGCCTGAGCCTGCTAGGCGCCTTGCTGGCAGGTGCCAACAGTCTGTGGCGGGCGGCGCGTCTGCCGTTGCTGGCCCTGGCTGATCCGCAGGCCTGGCATCAGGCGCATGCGCGCTGGTTGCGACGCCAGGGATGGGTGGCCGGGACTGCCGCTTTAATTGCGCTGCTGGCATTGCTGCGGGGCGACAGCCTGGCCAGTGGTTTCGTGCTGACGGCCGCGCTGTTGCTGGGCGCCGCGCTGGCGCTGCCGGTGGTGCTCAATAGCGTGCTGAGCCTGGTATTGCCGCGCAGTCGCTCGGTGCTCGGCCAATGGTTTGTCGCCGATTGCCGCCAGCAACTGCCGGCCCTGAGCCTGGCATTGATGGCGCTGCTGTTGGCCCTGGCGGCCAACATCGGTGCCGGCAGCATGACCGCCGGTTTCCGCCAGACTTTCAGCGACTGGCTCGAACAACGGTTGACCGCCGAGCTCTACCTCAACCCGCAAAACCCGGCCCAGGCCAGGGAGCTGCACAGCTGGCTCAAACAGCAACCGCAGCTCACGGCGGTGCTGCCCAACTGGCAGGTGTCTGTCCAGGTGCAAGGGTGGCCGGCGGATATTTTTGGCGTGATCGATCACCCGACCTACCGCCAGCACTGGCCGCTGCTGGAAGCCTTGGGCGACAAGCCGTGGGAGCGCCTGGCCGGCGACGATGCGCTGATGCTCAGCGAGCAACTGGCCCGGCGCTTGAAAGTGCGCCTTGGCGATCACCTGACGATACCGACGCCGGGCGGCCCGTGGTCGCCACAGATCGTCGGGATCTACGCCGACTATGGCAACCCCAAGGGCCACATTCTGGTCAACGCCGACCACTTGCTGCGCGCCTGGCCGCAGTTGACCCCCAACCGCTTCAACCTGCGCATCGACCCGCCGTCGATCCCGGCATTCCTGGCGGCGCTGCAAGCGCGTTTCCATCTGGATGACAGCCGCATCGTCGATCAGGCGCGGCTCAAGGGCTGGTCCACGCAAGTGTTCGAGCGCACTTTCGCCGCGACCGCTGCGCTCAACAGCCTGACCCTCGGCGTGGCGGGCGTGGCGTTGTTCATCAGCCTGTTGACCCAGAGCCAGAGCCGCCTCGGGCAGCTTGCACCACTGTGGGCGCTGGGTGTGACGCGCCGGCAATTGATGCTGCTCAACCTTGGGCAAACCTGGCTGCTGGCGGTGCTGACGTTGGTGCTGGCATTGCCATTGGGCATCGCGCTGGCCTGGTGCCTGAATGCCGTGATCAACGTCCAGGCCTTCGGCTGGCGCCTGCCGCTACAGGTGTTCCCGCTGCAGCTGTTGCAGTTGCTGGGGTGGGCGCTGCTCGCGACCTTACTGGCGTCGGCGTGGCCGCTGTACTCGCTGTATCGCACGCAACCGGCGGATCTGCTGAGGACCTTTGCCCATGAGGATTAAGGTCGGTGTGTTGATTCTGGCATTGCTCGGCGGGTGCGATCATCCGGCGCCTGTCGAGAAAGGCTTCGCGGGGCTGGGCAATCAGGCTGCCGCGTTCAAGCCGGTGGTGCCTGGCAGGGTCTTCAGTTTCCCGCTGGATCACGGCCCTCACGCCGGTTTTCGCATCGAATGGTGGTATGTCACCGCCAACCTCAAGGACGCTCAGGGCAACGCGTTTGGCGCGCAATGGACCTTGTTTCGCAGTGCCTTGAACGCGGCGCCCGAGCAAGCTGGCTGGGGTAGCCCGATCATCTGGCTGGGGCATGCCGCGGTGACGTCGGCAACGGTGCACCACGCCGCCGAACGTTACGCCCGGGGTGGCGTCGGCCAGGCCGGGGTGAACCTGACGCCGTTCAGTGCGTGGATCGACGATTGGCATTTCAGCAGCCAGGCCAGCGCTGACAACCCGTTGGCCGACCTGCAGCTCAGCGCCCGGGACAAGGCGTTCAACTATCAATTGCGGCTGACTTCTGCGCGTCCGTTGGTGTTGCAGGGCGACCAGGGTTTCAGCCAGAAGTCCGAACAGGGCCAGGCGTCCTACTACTACAGTCAACCGTTTTTCCAGGCCAGTGGCACCCTCGAAATCGATGGCAAGACACATCAGGTCAGTGGCCCGGCCTGGCTCGATCGCGAGTGGAGCAGCCAGCCGCTGACCGCGAATCAAACGGGCTGGGACTGGTTTTCCCTGCACCTGGACAGCGGCGAGCAGGTCATGCTGTACCGCATGCGGCATAAGGACGGCGAGCCGTACCTCACTGGCACCTGGATCGACGCCCGGGGGCAGACGCAGTCATTGCATGCCGCCGACATCCTGCTCGCACCACAGGGCACGGCGAACGTCGCCGGCCGCTCCATGCCCGTGCGCTGGTCGATCAAGATTCCCGGCAAGCAACTCGACATCACGATCAATGCCCTCAACCCCAATGCCTGGATGGATTTGCGCATTCCCTATTGGGAGGGACCGGTGCAGGTGACTGGCAGCCATGGCGGGCAGGGGTATCTGGAAATGACCGGCTATTAAAATCAAAAGATCGCGTTGCCCTATAGGAGCTGTCGAGCGAAAGCGAGGCTGCGATCTCTTGATCTTGACCCAATCCCCCCGGAACTCCGAACGCCGCCCAACCCTCTACCGTACGAACGCCCAAGCTGGAGCCCGTCATGAGCGACGACCTGAAACCGCCCGACCTTGCATCGTGGCAGCGCCTGTTCGAAGACAAGGCCTACTGGCAGCAGTCCCCCGATGCCCATTACGCCGAACTGTTGCGAGTGGCCGATGATTTGCTGGGGCAGGGCGCCATCGACCTTGAACAGTGGCAGGCCTTGAAGGCCAAGGCCGATCAATCCCATAAAGACTCGCCTGGAGTAAACGTCGCCCGGGAAGTCGACGACCCCCAAGCCTGAGGAGAACCGTCATGCACCGCAAAGCACCTGAGACCACGGAACACCCCGACGAACCGCGGCCGCCCGGAGAAGTCGAACGCGACAACGACGCCCTGCGCCCCACCGATCCGACCCGGCGCAAGGACGGTGGTAAAGGCACCGACAGTGGCGAATCCACCGCGCAGGAAACCGCGAAGACGCCCTGATCCAGGTCAATGCTCGTCGACACGGACAGGGAAAGGATTGAAGTTCTGAGGAAGCGCAAGATGGCTTATGACTAACTGTGAAATGCCAGTATGAAAATTGAGCATTGACCCTATATACAGTCTTGTACAACTTTTCTGTATAAGATCGCTCAATGATCGAACTGGTGGGTTTAAGCGGTTCAAGTAATGATATTCAGATTGTCATTTAATAAAAATGTTTCGATAAATTTCATGTTTATATACGCGCACATATTGTTGAAGTTGCATTAAAATACCCCCGTTCGCCCAGTGTCAGGGCTCTTTACCAGTGCATGGATTGCCGAGGCCCCTACACTGGGCGAACACCTTTGCTTGAACATCTCGTTAAAAGTTTCGGCACGAAAAATGGGCGACCGTCATAGTCGCCCATTTTTATTAGCGATCAATTCTTCTGATTCTATAGATGAATGTATCGCGCGCCACGCTCTGCACATATCATTCTTTTGATTAATGCACCGCAAAAATGTATAAGCCAGATCGACCGCATTCAGAATGTTATTCAGAAGATTTTTCCTCAAGTGCGCTAGAAGTTGCGCAGCGTTGTGCAATTTGTTGCACTCAACCGCAGCCGTTGGTGCGCAGCAGCAAAAATGTTCTTTTACAGCCAGGTCATTGCGTCACCCGGCGCGCATCAAGGCCATACGCCATCACTCAATTCTCGCGGGCGACAAGTGAAACAAACTGACACCGTGAAGGGTCCATCACACAGGTCCCCCGCGCGGTTCAGCCTGCGAAAACCCTGAAATGGAGTGAGAACGACATGAAAATCCTGATGGTCCTGACGTCACACGATCAATTGGGTGACACCGGCAAGAAAACCGGCTTCTGGCTGGAAGAGTTCGCCGCACCGTATTACGTGTTCAAGGATGCCGGCGCTCAGTTGACGTTGGCCTCGCCCAAGGGCGGCCAGCCCCCCCTGGACCCGAAAAGCGATGAGCCGGATGCGCAAACCGCGGCCACCGAGCGTTTTCGCCAAGACTCCGCCGCCCGGTCCGCCCTGGCGTCTACGGCCTTGTTGAGCAGCGTCCGAGCGGCAGATTACGATGCGGTGTTCTACCCGGGAGGTCATGGTCCCCTGTGGGATTTGGCCGAAGACCCGAATTCGATCGCGCTGATCGAGACGCTGCACCAGGCGGGTAAACCGGTCGCGGCAGTCTGCCACGCGCCGGGGGTGTTACGTCACGTCAAGGATGCGGATGGCCAGCCGTTGGTCAAAGGCAAGCGCGTGACGGGCTTCACCAACACCGAGGAGGAGGCTGTGCAGCTGACGAATGTCGTGCCGTTTCTGGTGGAGGATATGCTCAAGGCCAATGGCGGTGTTTATTCCAAAGGCGCTGATTGGGCGAGCTATGTGGTCACGGATGGCCTGTTGCTGACGGGGCAGAATCCGGCGTCTTCCGAGGCGGTGGCTGAGGCACTTTTGGCGAAGCTGAAATAAGATCAAAAGATCGCAGCCTCCGGCAGTTCCTACGGGTGTTTACAACCCCATGCAGGAGCTGCCGCAGGCTGCGATCTTTTGACGGCGTTTACGGTTATTTGCTCAATGCTGCGAAACACTCTTCGATCGAACGCCGTTGCGTCTCGGCATACAACCCCAACTCATCGATAGTCGGTCGCCCCAGCGCCTTTTCGAACGCCTGCCGGTTCGAATGCTCCCCGTAATGGGTTTGTGCCGCATCGCCCAGGTTCGATTGAAAGATCCCCGCCGCGCTGACCGGCAGGAAATCCTCATACACCAGCGGTTCAACCCGCACGTAGCCCCCGCTCAACAGATCCTCCAGAGTTGCAGATTTCAGCGCGTCCGCCCCCAGGCCTTTTGCTGTGACGAAGTAGCGAAAGTACGCCAGTTCCTCGAGCCGCATGCCTTCATAGGTATCAGGGAACTCGCTGAAGTGCTGCGCCATCAATTCGTTGTAGCGGACCGCGTTGGCCTCGTTGGGGAAATCGTCGAGTTCGTCCCGGGCGGCATTAAGCAAGCGGTCGTAAAGCGCCCGGCCCTTGGGGGTGAGCGCGGCACCGCGCTGTTCGATTTCACCGAAGCGGGCACTGTGGCTGCCGCCAGCCCCGGCTTGATCGGTGAAGGCGACGGGTTCGTCCAGGGCCTTGAAACTGGTCTGGCGCAACAGGATCGGACACTGACGGCGGGGCGGTCCTTCGATCACCGCTTTGGGCGTGATGCCGTGGGCGGGCATTTGCGCCTGGACGATGTCGATGTCCAGGGTGCGCGGTGTCAGGTGATTGATGTGTGGGCCTTTGAACGCCACCACGTCGGCGATCAGGCGATGCTGGGCGCTGAGTTTGCGGTACTGCTCGGCGGTGACCGTGGCGCTGTGGTGCCAGCGGAAGGTTTCCAGGGCTTGCTCGACAAAGTCCTGGGCTTCCTGTTCGGTCAGGCTGCCCTGGCTTTCGGCGCGTTCAATGAGAATCAGCGCTGCCGGGGTGAATATCGAGCGCTTGTCCAGTATCGACTGGGCAAACGCCCGCAGTTCCGGGTCTTCGATCAATTCCAGGCGCAGCAGAGAAGTGAATACGCGAAATGGGCTGACCTGCAATGCCGCTTCATGCACGGCACGGAATGCAGTGGAATGTACCGGTACGCCGGCCGGGGTCAGGTCGTAATAACCCACCGGCTGCATGCCCATGACCGCGAACAGCCGGGCGAGGGTGGCGAGTTCAGCGGCGGTGCCGACCCGGATTGCGCCATGCCGCTCCAGGTCCAGCCGTTCGATTTCGCCGGTGCCGTGCAACTGGCGGGCGATCTGCGGATCGCTGTCCAGGACATGGCGGTTGGTCTGTTCCACCAATTCCATCAGCGCGCCATACAACGGCACTTCTTCGCGGTACATGTCGGACATCGCTTTGGAGAAGCGTTGGCGGATCAGGTCAGGGCTGACGAAGTTCGGGTGGCTCATGAAAAAGGATTCCTGGCGCGGTGACGTGAAGGATGAGGGAAAAGATCGCAGCCTTCAGCGGCGCCGACAAACGAAGAATCTTCCGGACTTCATTCTGCCAAGGACTGCTTGCTCAGTGCAGCCGTTGGTCCTGCGGGCTCTCCGAGCGCTGGGATGCCAAAAACTCCCGATAGACCCGCGCCGTGTGCGAAGGGTCTTCGACCATCGGCAGATGGCCGATGCCTTCCAGGATCTCCACCCGCAGATCGTCGATGCCTTTACTCCAGATGGCCACGCTGCTGACATCGATCAAGCGGTCCTTGCGCCCCCACACCAACAGCGCCGGGCACCTGATGTCGGGGAGATGCGGTTCCATCGGAGCACTGGCGCGATAATCCCTGAAGATTTCTTCCAGTTCATCGCAGGCCTGTGCGTAGCGCTGGGCGATGGCGTCCAGCACCACACCGGGCACCCACGGCGGCTGGGTCATGGTCATGGCGTAGAAACGCTGGAATTCTTCTTTCGAATGAATCAGGAACGGGTTGTGCCCCTTGGCCAGGTGGCGCTCCAGGTCACTGATCTCGGGGGCGGTGACCCCGGCCGGGTCGATCAGGGCGACTGAAACAATGCGGTCCGGATAAGTGGCCGCCAGCCACGCCGCCATGTAGCCACCCATGGCGCTGCCGATCACATGGACCTTTTCGACGCCGCAGACGTCGAGCAACTGGATCATTCGCTTGGCCTGCAGCGCAATGTCGTAGCCGCCGCCCGCCTTGAAGCCGGTTTCGCCATGACCGGCAATGTCGGGGATGATCACTCGATAGTTGCCGACAAAGTGCCGGGCAAAGCGCAGCCAGATCTGCTTGTCGGCGCTGAAACCGTGGAGCATCAGCACGCTGCTGGATGCGTCGTACGGCCCGCCTTGCCAGGTCGAGACGGTCATTTCCGGGATCGGCACGATGAGCTTGTGCAGGCGATACAACTTGGCCTCTGCCGCCATGTTCAGGTCATACAGCCAGTGCCCGATGGCCGGGTAGCTCAACCAGCTCCAGGCCGCGAACACCGCGATTGCGACAACCAACAAAAGCATCAGCGTCTTCCTTCTATCTGATCAGGGCAGGTTGTGATCGAATCATTTGAGTGTAGGTCCGTTCCGCTCAGGGGCGAACTTCGATAGGCGCAGACCGGTTTTTTTTCAATGGGCCAATACCGCCAGCCGGTGATGGCTATTTAACGTTGCCCTGATAAACTTCCAGCAGATCTGCAACCCCGGTGTGTTCAGGTTCCGTCAGCGGCATAGAGGCCCCATGGAAAAAACGGGAGGAAAAGGACTTTCATTGGCCAGGAGGCTGTATACATCGCGGACCCTGGGCCTGGCCCTTGGGCTGTTGTGCGTGGGCGCGGCGATGTATCCACTCGATCCGGCGCCGTGGGTCTGGGTGTTGATGCTGCTCAACGGCATCCTCTGGCCGCATGTGGCCTACCAATGGGCACGCCGGGCGAAGGTGCCTTTCCACGCCGAACACCGCAACATCCTGGTCGATGCCTTTCTCGGCGGTTTCTGGGTCGCCGCCATGCAGTTCAACCCGCTGCCCAGCGCGGCGACACTGTCGATGATGGCGATGAACAATGTGGCGATCGGCGGCCTGCGTTTCCTGCTGGTGGGGACCGTCGCGCAGATGCTGGGGGGCGGTATCGGCTGGCTGATTTTCAGGCCGTTGTTCATCCCGCAGACCACGCCGTTGCAGTTATATGCCTGTCTGCCCCTGCTGTGTCTCTATCCGTTGGCGCTGGGCTGGATCTGTTTCCGTCAGGCCACGACCCTGGGCCGGCACAAACGTGAGTTGCTGGCCCTGAGCCGCACCGACAGCCTCACCGGCCTGCTCAATCACGGTGCCTGGAAGGATCAACTGGAAGTCGAGTTCCAGCGCTGCCAACGCCAGCATCGGGGCGGGGCGGTTGCCCTGATCGACATCGACCATTTCAAATCCATCAACGACACCTACGGCCATGTCGCCGGGGATATCGTGTTGCGCCAGCTGAGTAAGATCCTCAAACAGAACCTGCGGGCCGCCGACCTCGCCGGGCGTTACGGTGGCGATGAGTTCTGTGTGATCCTCCCGGATCTGCCCCTCGCCAGCGCCGCCGCGGCCATGGACGCCCTGCGAGATCGCTTCGCCACGCTGGGCTATGAGCAGAATCCGGCACTGAAAGTCAGTCTGAGTATCGGCCTGGCTGCCTTCAATCCGGCCCACACCGACGCGACCTTCTGGCTCAACGATGCCGACCGGGCGCTGTATGAAGCCAAATCGACGGGTCGCAACCGGGTCATCTGCTGCGGCGATGGCAGGCCTCGGCACGAATTGCTCGACCCGGTCTAAAAAGGCCTGAATTGGCCCCTGTGAAATCCTGCACTGGCCCCCCTGTAGGCGCTGGCTTGCCAGCGAAGGCGTCCGTTCAGGCGATAAATTTTGTCGCCTGACACACCGCCTTCG
>NZ_MULM01000103.1:0-26295 GCF_002029345.1 Pseudomonas sp. VI4.1 | reverse complement strand
CACCCAGGCCGGCGCGGCCAAATCATGACCACCAACCAGGCCGGTACCGCAACAAGACCACCGTCAGCCAGGCCGACAACTACAACGAGCTGTACTTCGACCAGAACGGCAGCGACAACATCCTCATCGCCTCGCAACGCGGCACCACCAACCTGGCCCTGGGCACCAGCAACGGTTCGGGCAACAGTACCGAGTACGATCAGTCGGGCATGGATAACCAGGCGTTCACTACCCAGTATGGGAGTGATAACCAGATCACTGTGAAACAGGCTGACAGCCTGAACGTGGCGTATGTGACCCAGGAGGGGTCGGGGAACATTGCCAGGGTTGATCAGAGTGGGATGACGCAGATGGCGACTGTGCAGCAGTATGGGACGGGTAACCAGGCGACTGTTCTGCAGCAGTAGTTTCGCCAACAAAAAAACCGCGACTCTTTTTGGGATCGCGGTTTTTTTTTCGTCCGCATGGACCAGGATGTGCGCCGCTGCCCCCTGTAGGAGCTGGCTTGCCAGCGAAAGCGTCCGTCCAGGCGATGAATGTGCCGACTGACCCTCCGCCTTCGCTGCGGTGCGGCGATCCAACAAGCCAGCTCCTACAGTGGATCGAGTACGGTCGAGATTGATTGTCGGCTATCAGGATGTCATCGCAACATGGCCCACATGACGATTTCCTGTGGTTGAGGGTCAACCTTGGGGATCGAGGTTATCCAGTGCCCGGTTGACTGCCCGGTCGGCCAGCATGATCACCTGCTGGATGCCCAACACCATGCTGCGCTGCGGCCCATCTACAAAGGTCGCGAAGTCACTGGCCATGACACTTGCGGAAGCCAGCGATTCACAGGCGTGGGCCAACAGGCTTTCGGTATCGATATCCGGGGCGATGACGAACATTGTGCTGGGTTTGTGGGGTACATGGCTTTTTGAGAATGGCGGGTTTGAGGCTAAGGCTGGAAGCGCAGCTGGCGGTGGTGCTTTCGGTTTGCGATTCTGGGGGATTAGGTGTCGGTTTGGGCATGGTGAAGATTCTGTAGAAAAATGAAACCACCATGACCTGTCGCTAAACAAGCAAGGGTGGCGGCTGTACGAAGGTTAGCGAACCGGGGGGTACAGGAAAACCCGGCAGACCCGAAAGTCTCCGACGCACAGCCGCCATGATCAAATTGCAGACATAAAAAACCTGCAAAAAAGAGTGGAGTGCTGTTGCTCCCTGTAACTGTTCGGATCGCTAAACCCGATCGCTGAATTTGCAGCGACCCAGCAACGATAGAGTCAGGGCCCAGGGTGCACAAGCCGGCGGATTCTGGCGTAGTTGTAGGCAATGGCGCAAGGTGATGTAGCCTCAAGTCAGTCCTACAGATGATTACATGCTCCCGTACAAAACTGGCTGGCTGCCGCCTTCGCAGGCAAGCCGGTCTCGCTTACACAAGAGATCTGGGGACATCTGTGGAATCAGGTCGGCTGTCAGGCCGTCTTCGCTGGCAAGCCAGCTCCTACAAGGTCCGGGTAGATCCGCAGGATCAGGTTGGCTGTCAGGCCGTCTTCGCTGGCAAGCCAGCTCCTACATTGGATCGGCGTACTTCTTTCGCTTCTCACCACTCATCAGGCCGAGCGTTAGCTCGCCTGCAGCTTTTGATCTTGATCCACCCGCCCCTTCGGGAGGCTGAGTGGAGGTGTTCATCCGGGGAGTGGCGCGCAGCGCCGTTCGACGCAGTCGAACACGCTGCATGTAGGTCGTCGCGAAGCAGACCGGAGGGCAGTGTCCCCGGATGGACACCGGAGCGAAGGAACCCCGAGCCTTGGCGAGGGGCCGGACGCCGGGGCGAGACCTTTGCTTCCTTTGGGGCGTTTGCCAAAGGGAGTCGACCGTCAGGGCGAAACCATAAGCGGCCGTTACCGCAGCAATGGATATGTACTCAACCAACAAGAACCTGGTCGGCCCGAAGGCCGCCACGTTCACTCTTCCTTACCCTCAGGCACCACCTTGGCCTGGGTCAAATACCGATCCAGCGTCTCATCCTGCAGCGGCGCGGTCTTATCCCCCGCCACCTGCCACATCTTGCGTTCAATCCCCTGGGCCAACAGATGCCCCACCGCCGCCTCGATCGCCGACAACACACACAACTGCGCCGGCTCGTTGGTGGTGTACCCGACCTCGGCCTCGAGCAACTTCTTGAACTCGATGAACTTGAACACCCCGGCACTGCGGGCCACGGAGTAGATGGTCTTGCTGGTCATCACGTTGGCCAGGATCTGCCCGCTGCGCACATCCACCGCCCGCAGGTTCACCGTGACCTGATCCACCCGATACTCGCGGGAAACGTCGATGCCCAGGTAACCGGCCCCTTCCCCGCCGCTGCGCACGTTGGTGTCGTACGCAATGATCCCGCCCTCGAGCATCATGTTCGCCGCCTGCAGCGGTGGCAGCTCACCCTGGATATTCATCGGCGTATTCGGTTTTTTCTGCGAGGCGCGGATGATCTTGCGTTCGGTCAGCAGGTTCTGCAGCCCCTCGCGTTCGAGCACCACGAACCAGCCGCTGGCCTGCATCGCGTCCATCAACATGCTCGCCGCGCCCTGGGTCACGCTGGTGGAAAAGGAACTGGCCGGGGTCGGTTTGTACTGCCCGGTCTGATCCCGGAAGCCGTACACCACCGCCATCAACCGGCCTTTGGGGCGTGGCATGTTCAGCAAGTCGTAATAAGTCGACGCCCGAGGTGTCAGGGTCGGGGTTTCGGTGTCCTGCTCCGCCGACATCGGCTCGCGCAGACTGCACCCTTGTAATGCCGCCAACATCAGCCCTAGCGCTATGATCTTTTTCATGTCCTTGTCTCCCCATTGACCGAGCCCCTCAAGGGGCCAGGCCATTCACCTGGATTTCCGAAATTTCGCCGGTCGCGCGGTCGGTCACTTCAATAGTCAGTGCGCCGGAGTCGTCGATGACGTTGACGATAAAAGCGTCGGTGGACAGGCTCCCCGTGTTGCCGGTGGAGATGTTGTCCAGCAACTGTCCCAGCAACCGCGATTGCAACTGGCTGCTGAAGCGTTCGAGGGCCGAGGTCCCGGCCAGCGAGGTCCGCTCTTTCAAGTCCGGATCGTCGTAGTCGTTTTGCGACTGGGCTTTGTTGAGCAGCCAGGTTCCGTTCAACGGGTTGCCGCCGAATGACGGGTTGATCGGCGTGTAGACCAGCTCCGTGGCCTGGACCAGGCCGCCATTGGCCAACCCGAGCAAGCAGATGGCGGCCAGTGAAAGTCCGGGGCGGCGCAACAACGTTTTGGTTTTCATAGTTCGTCCCTCTCAAGGTCCGTGGTGTCCTGCAACAAGGCTTCCAGCTTGCGTTTGACGATCTGCCCGCGCACCCAGTCGGCGGCGTCGGACGCCTCCTCCTTGAGGTCCACGGTGTTCGGCGGCAGGAAGCGCCGATAAACCAAACGCTGTTGGTACTCCACCGTCACCAGGCTGCCCCAGCGTGCGGAAGGTCGTTCGCGTACCACCAGGTTGAAATCCATGGGACTGGTGGCGCGCAGGCGTTCACTGAACGCGTAATAAAACTCGTGGCCGATGTGCGAGATGGTGTCGTCGACGATAAAGCCCATCATTTCGTCCTCTTCGGCGGCCGCGGCAAACGGCGTCGCCAGCAGCAGGATCAGGGCCAGGCAGAATCGGTTCATGGCATCACTCCTTGTGCAGACCTGGACGGACTTTTCGGCCCCGACGTGCCCTCGAGGAACGCCTTCTCGGCCACGAACTGCCAGTCCTTGTAACTGGCCATGCCGGTGAAGTCCGACCATTGACTGGGGAAATCCGCCTGTTTGAGCGGCTTGTCCGTCGAGGGGCTGTAGAGGCCGGTGATGCGCCCGTCGAAACCGCGCATCAGGGTCCATTCGCCGCCCCCGATCGGGTCCGGGTACAGCTGGCGGATATGGTGTTTGGCGTTGGGAAAACGTTCGTCCTGCACCAGGTCCGCCAGCTCTTTGGGGTACTGCGCCAGGCCCGGCGAACTGCGGTAATAGCTGCGCAAGGCCTGGGCGTACTGGGTCCCGACCCAGAGCAACTGGCGTTCACGGTCACGGCGCGAGGCGGTCGACCATAATTCGCCGGCACTGGCCAGGCCCATGCCCATCACCATGATCAGGAACAGCACGCCCAGGTAGGTGAAACCCGCCTGGTTCGAGGGCCTACCACTCGGCATAAAGGCTGCCATCACGCGCCCTCCCTGTGGCACCGCTCTTGATATCGGCAACCCCGCCCGGCACACCGTCCGGCGGCGCCACCAGGACCCACAGGTCCTTGCGCTCGGCAATCGGGTCCATCGGCGGGTTGCGCAGGTAACGCTGCTCCACCAGTTGTTCGATGGAATCGGGGTAGCGCCCGGTGTCGCCGTAGTAGTGGTCCAGCGCCTCGCGCATCGCCGACAGGCTCTGGCGCAGGGTGGTCTCCTTCGAGGCTTCGAGGCTGTTGAAATAGCGGGGCAAGGCGATGGTCATCAGGGTCGCGATGATTGCCATGACCACCATCAGTTCCAGCAGGGTAAAACCCTTTTCCCGGCGCATAAGTCACCACTCCCGGTAGGCGATGCCGTTGAGACCCTTGCCGCGCGCCTGGGAGTAGACGTCAAAGACGTCTTCGCCCTCCCGCGGGCTTTGAGCCGTACTGTCATAGGAACGCAAGCCCCAGCCGCCTTCGTCGTCGCGCTTGACCGGGGCCAGCGGGTCGCGGGGCACCCGGCGCAGGAAATAGAACTTGGCGCCCTTGGCGCTGCGCACATCGCGCACGCCATCCACCAGCACTTGCAGATTGGGTGGATAGCCGCTGTTGTTCAGCGACTTCTCGATATAACCGGCGTCAAAGGCGCGCTTGTAGGCGTCGATGGCGTCGCGAAGCTGGTACAGCGCCGTGCGCAGCTCCTGTTCCTTGCCCCGGCGCACCACGGTCTCGGTCAGCGGCGCGGCCATGCCGGCCAGCAGGCCGATCAGGGCCAGCGTCACCACGACTTCGATCAGGGTGAAACCACGTTGCGAGGCGTTCATGATCAAGGCTTCTCGATAACGACTTGGGTGGTGACCGCGACCGGCCGATCGATAGCCGCCGGCGCAGCAGCCGACTCCAGCTGCCGGTCCGGCGCCTGGATGTGCATGCTGGTTTCGGTGCCGGTCGGGAATTCCATGTCCGAGGGGCTCTGGTACGGCAGGTTGCGCACGATCCGCGGGGTGATCGACAGCACCAGTTCCGACTTGCCGACGGTGTCCTTGTTGCTGCCGAACAAACGGCCCAACCCGGGTATGTCGCCAAGGCCGGGAATCTTGTTGCCGGTCGCCCCATGGTCGTTGCGCATCAGGCCGGCGAGGATCTGGGTTTCGCCGTCATGCAGGCGCAGGGTGGTCTGGGCGTTGCGGGTGTCGACCTGCACCGGAATCGTGCCCTGGCGGGTCGGCTCCAGCGGGGTGGCGTTACTGACTTCCAGGGCGATCTTGATCGCCACTTCGTTGTTCAGGTGCACGGTCGGCTGCACTTCCAGTTTCAGACCGACATCCAGGTAAGTGACGCTTTCGGTGATCACCGGGCCCTGGGTCGACGGCACCGAGGTGGCGCTGATGATCGGCACGCGCTGACCGATGTGGATGCGTGCCTGCTCGCGGTTGCTGACGCGAATCACCGGGCTCGCCAGGGTGTTGATGTCGTTGTCCTGGGCGTTGATCTTGGCCTGGGGCGATGGCGAGATGCTGATCCGGCCGGAGTTGATGCCCTTGAGTTGATCGAGCAAGGTCACCGCCGAACCGTCGCTGTTGACCACGCCAAAAGTGTTGGGCCATTGCAGGCCCAGGTCGAGAATCCGCTGGGTCGCGACTTCCATCACCTCCACTTCCAGCACCACTTCGGGGTTGGACTGGTCTTGCGACTGCAGGAGCTTTTCCGCCATGCGCACGGCGTCTTCGCTGTCGCGCATGGTCAGGGTATTGAGGCGTTCGTCGACGAACACGTCGCGGGTCTTGAGCATGGTCTTGATCATGTTCAGCGCGGTGTTGGCATCGATGCTGGTCAGGTAGAAGGTGCGCATCACCAGCTCCTGGTAATCCTTGACCTTCTGCGGCGAGTCCGGGTAGATCAGCAAAGTGTTTTCGTTCACCACTTTCTGGTGCAGCTGGTTCTGTTGCAGCAGCAGCTCCACGGCGTCTTCGATGCGCACGTCGCGCACGAAGATGGTGGCTTTCATGTCCGGGCGCAGGTCCTTGTCGAAGATGAAATTCAAACCGGCGACCTGGGACAGCACTTCGAAAATCACCTTCAGGTTGGCGTCGCGAAATTCCAGGGTCACCGGCCGGTCCAGGCGGGTGCGCAGCTGCGGATAGGGGATCACGTTGCGGCTCTGGACCAGGCGGATGTTGCCTTGCAGTTCCAGCGCGCCTTCATTCTTCGGGTCGAGTTCGAGGATCTGTTTCACCTGGCGATCGGCGCCGTAGATGTCACCGCGACGCAAGTCGCCACGGGCCAGTTCGAGTTTGTCTTCCATGCTGCGCAGATACTCAAGCTGGCGCAGGGCGTCCTGGGCGCGGCGGTTGTTCGGCTCGATGGTCAGCACCCGGCTGTAGGCCATGCGTGCCGAGGCGAAATCCCGGCGTGCGCGATCGGTGTCGCCCTGAGTCAGCAGCGCCGTGATCGCCTTGGCCCGACCGCTGTTGCGCAACAGGTGCAACTCGGTATCGCGCGGGTTCTCCCGCAGCCCTTCCTCGACCCGGGCCAGGCCGGCTTCGTACTGGCCCTGTTCGATCAGCTCGGACGCTTCCTTGTTGGCCACTTGCGCCGTACTGCACGCGACCAGCACTGTGCACAGGCCAAGGCTTATCAACAAACGGGATTGGTTCATTGCGTGCTCCCCACAGACAAGGTCTGGGACAAATGCAGCGGCAGGTAGATAAAGCTCAGTTCCACATCGGAAATGCCCTCGATCCGCCAGGTTTCGTCGATCACATCCCCTTTGCGCACGACGTATATTTTTTCGCCGTTCTGCAAAAACACTTGCAGGTCGGAACGGTCATCCAGCCGACCGATGAACTGGAATGGCATCGGCGGTGCGCTGGGGGCTTGCACCACCGGGGTGACGATGACGGGTTGTTCGGTGACGCTGGCAAGCGTCGGGGCCGCCTTCCAGCTGCGGGCGGCAAACAGATCGCCTGCCGGGGTCAGGTCCTTGACCGCCGCCGGCTTTTTCGCGGCCGACGCCGCTGGCAGTGCGCCGCGGGTTTTGCCGGTACCCGAGGTGGACGCGGCGACGACCGAGACCTCGACCTGTTCCGACGGCATGAAGTAATCGGGCACCCAGGTCAGCGCCGCGGCCACGCCGAAGAACGCCACCCAACCCACTGCGCGCTTGGTATTCATCATGACCTCGACAGGTAAAGGGTCATGCGGATCCGCCCGGTCAGGTCGGTGTCGGCGATTTTCTTGCGCTGGAACTCCACGTCCTCGACCACCACTGCCGGCAGCTGGCCGAGCAAGGCATGCAGGAAGCGCCGCAGTTGCGGGTAGCTGCCGCGCACCGGCAGCAAGATCTGATAGCGAGCCAGATGGGTCTTGGGGTCGATGCCCAGGGAATATTCACCGCGGGCCAGGGTGATGTGTTCCTGGGCCGCCAGCGCGTAGATCTTGTCGATGGCAACCGTGGCCTGGGGCTGGGACGGCAGCTTGCTGCGAAAATCGTCAAGCTGGCGTTGCGGCACCACCGGGGCGGCGACGCTGCCGTCTTCGACCCGGGCCAGGTACTCGCCGGCTTCGCGGGTCTGCTGGCTGAGGGTTTGCAGCGCCTGCCAGTCCGGCATCAGGCCGCCCAGGCCATACAGCAGCGCCAGCAGCAGCATTGCCAGCCCGGCCAGGCCGGGCACGCCCAGGCCTTGCAAGTATTCGTGGACGATCAATCTAGAGATTTGCATCACCGATCTCCCAGCTGGCCGACAGGTTGAATTGCACCGGTTGCTCCGGCGATTTGACGACGATTTCGTGGCTGAGCAGCGACACGTCGGACAGGCTCGCGCTGGCTTCGAGGCGCTGGTGGAACGCGAGCATGGCTTCCAGGTCCCGTGCCTCGGCGCTGATCCGCACCTGGCCCTTGCGCGCATCCGGGGTCAGGGTCAGCAAGGCGATGTCATCCCGGGGCAGGGTTTCGAGCATGGCGAACAGCCGTTCCCAGGGCCGGCGCAGTTGCTGCGAAACCTTGCGCATCTCGGCCAGGTTCTGCGCCTGCTCCCGGGTCTCGGCCGGGGTCAGGCTGGTCTTGCTGCCGGCGTCGCCGGTGAGGACGCGCTGGGCGGACTGCAGATGGCCTTGCTGTTGCGCGGCCTGTTCACTGAGGTGCTGCTGGATGAAGCAACAGCCCAGGGTCAGCACCAGGCCGCCTGCCAGCAGGCTCCAGCCCAAGGGGCCCGAGCGGCGACGCGGCTGGAAGTCGAGCATCAGGGCGCGCATGTCAGGCCACCGCCCGGGACATGACGTACAACGCATCGCGTACGCCGGTCCGGTCCTCTTCAAGGGTGCGCAGCTGCACACCGGGTACGTCGGGCTGCGCCTCGATACGCGCCGGCGCATGCAGGTAGACGCTCAATGGCCGCTCGCTGGTGGAGGCCTGCAACTGGCTTTCGCGACCGATCAGCGCGGTCAGTGCGGCGTCGCTGTCGCCGGTGCCGACCGAACGCACCGCCGCCCAACGCCCTTCCCGGGCCAGCAGCAACACACTGCGCACCGACTCGGCGACCACGAACAGGAAGTCGCCGGCGTCGAGGCTTTTATCGAAGTGGTTGAAGGCCGCCATCAGGTACGGCTGCACCGAGCGCAAGCGCAGGCCGCGCTCGCTCACCAGGCTGCGCAGGCGCGCCAGCAGGTCTTGCGGCAGCGCGCTGGCGATACGGTCGTAGCCAGCAGGCTCGGCCGACAACACCAGGCTCCAGGGTTGAGTCGGTACGCCGTAGAGGTCTTCGAAACACAGGTGCGCGAACCCCTGCAGTTCGTCAGGGCTGCTGATCTGGTCGCTCCAGGGCACCAGGCAAAAACGGCTGAAGTGCCCGGAAATCACCACGCTCAATTCGGCACCGGCCCGGGTGTGTTCAGCCAGCAGCCGGTCGAGGGTGTCCAGGGCCACGGCCCAGGCATGGAAGCCTTCGTCGATAAAGCCGACGCTGCCCAGCCACAGGGTGTCGTTGCCCTTGCGCTGGCCCAGGCCGACGCTGCTGGCGCCGAGCACGGCGACAAAACGATCACGAGACAAAAGTGACACGATTGATCTCCTCGAGCGTGGTCCGCCCTTCTGCAACCAGTTCCAGCGCCGACTCGCGCAACAGGCGCAAGCCACGGGTGCAAGCGTGTGCCTTGATTTTCGAAACAGGCTGGCGCTCGACGATCATCTGCCGCAGCTCGTCGTCCAGATGCAGCAGCTCGGCGATTGCGGTACGCCCGCGATAACCGGTGCCCCGGCAATGGCCGCAGCCCTTGCCGTGGACAAACTGGAAGTGGTCGACCTGTTGCGGATCGAGTCCGGAGAGGCGCAGCTCCTCCTCGGTCGGATAGCTCGGCGCACTGCAACTGGCGCACACCAGGCGGATCAGGCGCTGGGCCAGCACCGCGTTGAGCGCCGAGACCAGGCTGTAGGGGTCGATTTCCATCTGGGTGAAGCGGCCGATCACGTCGAATACGTTGTTGGCGTGAATGGTGGTGAACACCAGGTGCCCGGTGAGCGCCGACTGCACGGCGATCTGTGCGGTGTCGGGGTCACGGATTTCACCGACCATGATCTTGTCCGGGTCATGGCGCAGGATCGAGCGCAGGCCGCGGGCGAAGGTCAGGCCTTTCTTTTCGTTGACCGGGATTTGCAGCACGCCGGGCAATTGATATTCCACCGGGTCTTCGATGGTGATGATCTTGTCCACGCCGTGGTTGATCTCGGTGATCATCGCGTAGAGGGTGGTGGTCTTGCCGCTGCCGGTCGGACCGGTGACCAGCACCATGCCGTAGGGTTCGGCGGCCAGCCGGCGCAGCTGGCGCAGGGTGTGTTCTTCAAAGCCCAGGGCCTGCAACTGCACGCCGCTGACCTTGTCCGCCAGGTCCTGTTTGTCCAGTACCCGCAGCACCGCGTCCTCGCCGAAAATGCTCGGCATGATCGACACCCGGAAGTCGATCTGCCGGCCGCTGATACCGATCTTGAACCGACCGTCCTGGGGCACGCGTTTTTCACCGATGTCCAGTTCGGCCATGACCTTGACCCGGGAAATCACCTGTTCGGCGAACTCGCTGCCCTGGATCTTGCTGATGTTGTTCAGCACGCCGTCGATGCGGTACTTGATCACCAGGCCGCTGCCGGTGGTGCCCAGGTGGATGTCGCTGGCGTGCATTTTCAGCGCGTCGTACAGGGTCGAGTTGACCAGCTTGACCACCACGCTGGCATCTTCGCTGATGCTGGTCAGGGACAGGCTTTGCAGGGTATCGATTTCGATGTTGGCGTCGGCCTGGGCGTTGAGCGATTCCACCGCGTGGAAGCTCTCTTCGTGGCGCGCCAGGTAGGCTTTCAGGTCGTCGGCGTGCACCAGGTACAGCGGCGCGCCATGCAGGCAGTCATCGATCCAGGCCAGGCGCGAGGTGTCGAAGGGGTCGGCAAACACACCGATCACCGCATCGGCGTGACGCAGCAGGATGAATTCGCGCTTGAGGCATTGGGCCAGGGTGACCCGGTCGAACACCGGGGTGGCTTGAAACAGGCTGTCGGTGTCGAGCACCGGATAATGCAGGGTCGCGCCGAGGCACTGGATGAAAGGCATGGGGGCCAGTTCGCACAGCACCCCGAGGGCTTCCAGGACCCGCTCGCCGGAGCTGGTGGCCCGGGCCCGGGCCTGGGCCAGTTGCTCACTGGAAAAACGAGACGGTACACAGTCCAGCAGCGCCGGTTCGACGACAAGGGATAGACGGTCCATGGCATGCTCTCCAACGCCGGGGGCTTTGAGCCCTGTCGACGCGGCGAGCCATTACAGCTTGTCGCGCCCCTAATCCCCGGTGAGCAATTGTCCGTCGTCTGGTGCCTCGGACGTCGATGGAATTCGTCGACGATCTGCCAGCACCCAACTGCCGTCGTACAACTGCAGCGGGAAACTTTCGGTCCTGCTCTGGCGTCGTTCGACAAAACCTTCGGATGTGCTCATGCCTGCTTTGGGTTCGCGCTGCATGCCCAGAAGATCGCAGACTGCCCGGGCCAATTCCGCCAATGGAAAGGGTTTGAACAGGATATGACTGACTCCGAGTTGCCGGGCCCGCTCACAGACTTCAGCGGTGGGGTGCCCCGTGATCAGTACAAAATGACAATTCCTGTTCCGGCGGACAGCATCGAGCACCTCAAAGCCTTCCATATCGGGCAAGCGGTAATCGAACACCATCACATCGGGGGCGAACCGTTCGGCTTCACCGATACCCGTCGCTCCGTCATGTGCAATCCGGACGTCCAACCCTTGCGCCTGAAGGTAATCCTTGAGGTTTTCGCCAAGGAGCTGTTCGTCTTCGACAACCAGTACTTTGTTTAACAAGGTCGACTCCTTGAAACCGCAGGTCCGATGTTCCAGCCCTGGGAGTGCGCCCTTTACAGGACTAACGCACACTTCATGCCAGGCTGGGCGCCGGTATTATTATCTCTTCATGTCCTTGAATTTGAAGACAATGCCCTATCTTCCAGCACCCCCTCCCCCCAAAGGCGGGGAAGCGTGTGGAGTGGCACTGAAGTTCTTTCCCCAGTATTGGGGGGTAAACCTTCAATCATCGTCAATTCGCTCGATTCGATTACTGGAACGTAACTGCGCCAGAACGTCTCGACGAGCCTGGGCCTGGTGTTGCCGGGCAAGGTACACCCGGACCATCTCAAGCCCTTGCTCCTCTGAGACATCGGTCGCCTCCAGGTGGTTCTGCACCTTGATCAAATGCCAGCCGACCGCCGTACGCACAGGCGTACTGACAGCTCCCGTTGCCAAGGCGAACGCCGCCGCTTCGAACTCCGGCAACATGCGCCCCCGGGGGAAATAGCCCAGGTCCCCGCCTTCGCTGGCGGATGCATCTTCGGAACCGGCCCGGGCCACGCTGGCGAAGTCCTCGCCCTGACTGATTTCCAGCCGCATCCGCTCCAAGCGTAGTCGCGCGGCTTCAACTGTGGAAGGGTCGGCATCCTGCGCCACTTTGATCAGGATGTGCCGGGCCTGGACTTCCTCGGGCCGGCTCATCTCGGCGCGATGAGCTTCGTAGAAGGCGCGGATCTGCTTTTCGTCCGGCCCGGCGGCCTGGGTCAGCTCGGCGAACACCTGACGAGCGGCGAGCTCACGGCGGGTGTATTCGATATAACCGGCTTCGTCGAAGCCGGCGTCTTCCAGGCGCCGGGCGAACTTGGCGGGATCGCCGATGGCCTGCCGAGTCTGGTCGACCTGGCTGCGCACCGTGGCGTCGCTGATCACCACCCCGCGCTTGACCGCTTCCTGCCACAGCAACTCGCGGTCGATCAGCGCATCGAGGGCGGCCTGACGCAATTGTTTGTAGGCCTTGGGATTGCGAATGCTGGCCACGGCCCGGCCCTGGTCCTCCAGGTACTCGGCGAAATAACGCTCCAGGCGCCATTCGGAAATGTCCTCGCCGTTGACCCGGGCAGCGACCGGGCCGTTGCCCCCAAACGCCGCGGGCACCGACATCACCAGCAGGAGCAGCACAGTATTGAGTTTCATCATCGACCTCCGGTCATGGCGTGGCGGCAATGGGTTTGTAGGGGGCTACCAGATAGAAGCGCTGGCCGGGCAGCTCGACGGTAACGATGTGCGCGCCGCTCAAGCCCTGGCGGCGACCCGGACCGAAGCTGATCCTCGGGGTCAGCCCGGTCTCGAAGTCATGCAGGCCCTCGAGGGCGCTGACGAGCTTCTCGCGGCTGGCGTCGCGCCCGGCCTGCTTCATGCCCTCGCTAAACAGCAGCATCGAACTGAAGGCGCCCACTTGCAGCACCGCGTGCTGCCCGCCGAGCCCCTGGTGCTCGCGCATGCGGGTCAGGGCCAGGCGTCCGGCCAGCGTCCAGTCACTGGGCACGAACGGATAGGCGAGAAACACCCGCCGGGAAAAACCACTGGGCACTTGCAACAGATCGCCCGCCACCTGGTTCGAGGCGGCGAACAGGTAAGGCACCTGCCCCGCGGTCTGCAAGCGCGCGGCGAGGCGACTGAAACCGCCGCCGCTGCCCAGGTAGAACACCGAGCGCGAGCCCAGTGGCAAATCGTCCCGTGCCGGGTCATAGGCTTGCAGGCTCACCTTTTGCCAGGCGTGATCCTGCAGGTACTGGCTGAGGTTCTGCGCCGCCACCTGTTGTCCGGGCTCGTCCGGGTAGGTGATCAGCGTCGGTCCCTGGAGCACCCGCAAACTGTTGGTGGCGTAATCGGCCAGGGCGATCAGTTGTTCACGCAACCCCGGCAGCGGCTCGAAGATCTGCCGACTGACCTGGGCCGTCCCCAGCAGCGACAACGGCCCGATCAGCGGGATACCGGCCCGTTCCAGGCGTGCCGCCAGATCCGAGTCCAGTGCCGGGACCAGCGGCGCGATCAACGCAAACACCTGCTCCTGATTGATCAATTGGTCCAGCGCCTGCTCGGCACTGGCGCGGTCCGGGCCCGGGTCGACAATCGTCAGGTACAACTGCCGACCATGAATCCCGCCCGCTTCGTTGATGCGCGCCACGCTGCCCCTGAGCACCGCAGCCACCGTGGCGCCCTCCTCGCTCAACGGTCCCTCGCGTGGCAATAACGTGCCCAGATGCAGGTTCCCGGCGGTCAGGCCCGGGTCGCGGTCATCGGCCAGCCGCTTGAGGTAGGCCGTGAGGTTGCGCTGATCATTCATCGACAAGACGAACCGCGGCATCGCCGGATCGAGCCGATTGTTGCCCGGATCGCGTCCTTCCTGAATCGCCCGCGCCAACAGGCCTTCGGTATACGCCGGGTAGTCACGGCCATTGATTTGCTGCTGGCCATAGCTGCTGGTGAGTCGCGACCAGCTCAGGTCCGGCGGCCGTACCCCGCCTTCCGGCCGCCCCTGGCCGTCGTTGCCATGGCAGTTGGCGCACGGCAGGCTGCTGGCCGGCAGCAGCATGTTCGCCGCACCGACCCGGGCCATGATTCGGCTCACCGCTGCCCGACACCCCTTCGCGATACAGCCGCTTGCCGGCACTTTCACTGGGGCTCAGGGGCAGCCCCTGGGCGGCGAAACTGATGCCGCCGAGCAGGAGCAGGCCGAGGATGAGTAAGGTCTTCATGGCGCGGGCTCAACGGCCGGCCACGGGCATTGTCAGCAACTGCAAGCGCTGGGCAATGGCGGCGGCCGGGGCATCGGGACGGATCTTGCTCCAGCGCTTGTTGGCGACGTCCCCTACGATCAATTGGGTGGAATGCTGCTCGGGGCTCGGCAGGATCTGGCCGATGCGGCTCAGTACAAGGTCGATCTGCGCCTTGTCGCCCGTGAGAAAAAGCCAGTGGGGCCCATCGACGCCCTGCTTCAAGGTATAAGCCTTGAGCACCGCCGGGGTGTCCCGCAGCGGATCACTGGTAAGGGAGATAAAGGTGATGCCATCGGCCTTGTCACCCAGCACCTCGCGAACTTCCTTGAGCTTGCGGGTGATCAGCGGGCAGGCATCGTTGCAGCTGGTGAAAATCACGTTCAGCAGCACCACGCGGTTCTGCAACGCGTCGCTGTAGAAGCGCAGGGTGTTGCCGTTCTGGTCCTGCAGCGGCGTGTCGGTGAACCAGGTCTGCGCATCGCGGGTGCCGCCGGCCGGTTGCGCGGTGGCCACCGCAGGCGCGGCGCTCGCGTGCCCTTCATGGGAGAACGCCCGGTCGCTGCTTACGCAAAGGCCCATCGTCAGGAGAATCAAGGCGAGCGCTTTCATGGGTGCTGCTCCATGGCAATGGCCGTGTGCTTGTTACGTCCGTTGCGCTGGCCGCTGAGCTTTTCCACTTCACGGGTCAGCACGGTCGGGTCGGTGAAGCCGTAATAACGGGTCCAGTTGTGGCTATTGCCGTCCCCCACCAGGATCAATGGCTGATGGCTTTTGAGATCGCCGCTGAAGCTGCCCAGGCCCTTGAGGGTTTCGTTGACCGACTGCACGCTGCCGGTGAGCCAGCTCCAGCCCGGACCGTTCTGGAAGGTGCGGGCATAGTCGTTCAGGCGTTTGGCGTCATCGCGTTGCGGGTCGATGCTGATGGAGACCAGCTGCACTTCGCTGCCGACCCGGGCGCCGAGCTGTTTCTGCACCTTGGCCATGATCGAGGACACTACCGGGCAGACCGTGGTGCAACTGGTGTAGATAAAGCTCATGACCACGATCTTGTCGGTCACCAGGTCCTTTTCCAGGCGCACTGCCTTACCGTTCTGGTCCACCAGTGCCACGTCGGCGAACTTGACCTGGGCGCTCTCCGAGCTGGCGCTTTTGGCCGGCATTTCATGGCCGGCGTGTTCATCTGCCGAGTGCGCCAGGGCCTGGCCGACACTGGCGGCCAACAGGCAGAGCGTCAGCAGCCCACTGTTTGCGAATCGATTCATGTCAGTTTCCTCTTAGTGGGTATCGCCGGGCAGGACCCGAACGCTGGCAAATGTCTTGTCGTCGAAACTCGCGCCGAGGGAGGCTGCGCGCACATGCAGGTACCAGGCGCCGTCCTGGTCGAGGGTTACCGGCGCTTCATAAATCCCGTCCCCCACCTCCAGGGCAGCGACTTCCTGGGCGCGGGACGTCGGGGCGCGGAAGTAGCGCACCTGGACGTCTTTCACGCCACTGCGCTGGGCCTTCTGTTTGCCCTGGACGATGCGAAAGCGCACGACGTAAGGGCTGCCGAGAGCGGCCGTGGTTTTGTCGAGCATGAACTCCACTTTCGGCAGGCCCGGGTGTTGGTTGCGGGTTTTGTCCGGCTCGACCAGCGCCGTGAAGCAATGGATGATATTCGGCTGGTTAAGCAGGAAGGCCACGTCAAACCGGCCGGCGTCCGGCAGTTTGATCCGCGCGCTGTACAGCCCCGGCTCGACTTCGCGCAGGCTGCGGTCGATGACCAGCGCCGCACGGGCCACCTGGCCGCGATTGGGGTAACCGGACATCGGCGCGTTCATGCCTTCGGCATAGAAGTAGGTGGTGTTGTCCACCGGGTTGACCACGAATACCGCATTGTCGTCCCGCGACACCGCCAGGCTCGACGCCAGCGGCAAGTCACCGGCCAGGCGCGGTGCCTGTGGCCCTGCGTCGAAACCCTGGCTGATCGGCTTGCGGCCTTCACCCAGGGACGACAGGTTGATCATCGTCACCTTGGCCGAGGCCAGTCCGCGGATGTAGGCGTAGGCCTTGGTGAACACCACCTGATAGGGTTCGGCGGACACGTCCAGTTCATGGATCAATGCATCGGTGGCGGCGTCGATCACCGCGGCCTGGTTCTCCAGGGTGTTGAGCACGATGCCGAAACGTCCGTCGGCGCTGAAGCCCATCGGGCCCAGCCCCTGTTTGATCTTGATCACCCGGCGCACCGCCAGGCTGGCGCTATCGACCACCGTCACGGTGCCGTCCTGGCCGTCGCTGACGTACACCGCCTGGGACAGCGACGAGTATGCGGCCGATAACGGGTGCGAACCGGTCTTCAATTGTTTGCTGATGGTCAGGCTGGCAATGTCGATGATGCTGAGCGTGCCGTCGTCGCGGTTGGTGACGAAGGCATGACGGCTGTCCTTGCTGAACGTGATTTCGTGATGCCCGGCACCGGTGGGCAGGTGTTTGAGCACCTTGAGGCTCTGGGTGTCGATCACCGTGACCCCGGAGTCCTCGGCAGCCTTTGCGTTGTTGCCGACCCACAGCAGGCGTTCGTCCGGCTGCAACGCCAACCGCACCGGGTTGCTGCCGGCGGCTACCGAGTCGATCAACTTGAATTGCTCGCTGTCGATCACCGCCACCTCCCCGGCAGTGGGCATCGACACGAACACGCGTTTGTTGTCCCGGGGCGTCACCCAGTCCATCGGCGGTTGCTTGATATCGATCCGCGCCATGGTGCTGGTGATCCCGCCCACCGATACCGAAGGGTCGACCACCGAGACGCTGGCATCGCGGTTCATCACCAGCAGGAAGTAGCTGTTGAGGTCGAGCAGCGGCCGTGCGCCGATGCTCGATTTCAGGAACACGCCGACCCTGGATTTGCAGCTTTGCTCACGCCCCTGGGCCTGGTCGGCGGCGATGGTTTCCGGGTCGAGCCAGGCACCGGGAGCGACGCCCGACAGTGGCTGGCCCGAGGCGCTGTCGGTGACCCGAAAGCGCACGTCGGCGAACTCACCCTCGCGCAGCACGCCGCTTCCGGCAAGCGGCTTCAGCTCATATGCCACCGTCACCCCGTCACGCACCAGGGTGTTTTTGCTCCAGGTCTTCGGCACCGCCACTTCGCTGAGCAACACCGGCTGCCACGCGCGCCATACGCCAGCCAGATCAGCGCCAACCCTACAAGCAGCGCCCAAACGGCGACTATGATGGTCCTGTTCATATTGTTCTCCCCTTACAGATCTGTGCCTGTCTGACCGCTCCCACAGGGGGGGACATTTGCCCCCCTCCCATCGCTCCTACGGTGCCGGTGCCGGTTCGGGCTCGTTGGTTACCCGCAGCAATCCCCATAGTCCGGCGGTGTTGCCGTAGGCGCCGTAGTCACGGAACAGGTAGTCGCCCGGTATCGCATTGCTGCCCCCGGCGCTCGGGTGCATGAAGCTGAAGTGCGCCGCCGGCAGGATGCTTTCCCGTGCGCCGATGTACATCGACATCGGGTTAAAACCGAACCGCACCGAACCCACCCCTGGTGTACTCATCGGGTAACCGCCGGTATCGCTCTTCTCCGACTGGAACGGGTTGACCGACCAGACGTGACCGTCAAGCTGGAAGGTCGTACCGCGGCTGCCACCGGTGGGCATCATGATGTGGGTGCGGAACGGTTGCCCCGGCTTCACATACAGCACTGGCGTTTGCGGATCGCCTCCCACCAGTGCGTTGCTGTAGGCCATGTGCGCATTGGGCACGTCACCGTAACCATGGCCATCGGCATGCCCAAAGGGCGCATCCGGTGCCAGCCCGAAGCGGAACCACAGCGGCTCGGCTTTGTAGTTGATGGCCATGCTCGAGTTGTCCTGCGGATCGGTCGGCACACCCAGGCCTTCGGCGGCAATGCCTTCCACCGGCCGGCCGTTGGCCCAGCGGATGTTCAAGGCTTTCTGCCAGACCATCGCAAAGTCGCGGTAGGTGGTTTGCCCCGGTGCGGTGACCGTGGCCGTCACTTTGCGCGCATCGTCAACCCAGGTCGCCCCGATCGGCAGGATGCTCATCGCCCCGCCCAGGCCTTTCTGCGGTTGTTTGATGACGTCCGCCGGGGTGAAATTCAACCCGCCGAACTCCACCGCCGTGGCGTTGATGTTGTCGACATTGCGGCCCAGTTGCGTGATCGGCTTGCCTTCACGTTCCAGGTGCCCGGCGTAGTACTTATAGGTACGCGTCGGGTACGCGCCGACTGTGCCCACCCGTGGCGGCACGGTCTGGATCGGGTTGGCGCCGACGTTGGTGCCGTCGGACTTGGTGATGTCATACGCCAGCAGTTGCGCGTGCAGGCCAACGTGGCTGGACGGCCGCATCAGGTTGTTGCTGAAGGTGGTCGCGCCCAGGCCGCTGTTGCGATCGCGCTTGACCATGCCTTGCATCACTGCAGTCTGGGTCAGGTCCGGCATGATCAGTGGCAGACGGTTTTCCAGGGTGATGTTGATGCAATCACCGGCCGCCGCGCGCAGTACCAGCGGTTCGACAGGTATGCCAGGCTTGAGCTTGCCGGTGATCGGATCGAGGTCACCCTTGCGCACATACAGGATCGCTGTCGGGTCATGCAGTGGCCCGCTTTGCCCGCCGATGGTGAAGGTCTCACCGTCTTCAGGGTCGGTTACGGTGACCTGCGGAATGCTCACCGTCCGTGAGTTGAACACCAGGGTGCCGCCCGCCGGATTCAACGGCCCGCCGACATGTTGCCCGAGCCCGGCCGGATCGCCGATCGCCAGGTTCAGCGGATTGCGCAGAATGTCGTTGGCCAGCGCCGCGACCACTTCATAGTTGCGTTGCACGGTCGGCCGGGTACCGATGCCATTCGGGTTGGCGCCGTACCGTGGGCAGATGCCATCGAACGCAACCGTATTGCGCATACCCGTCGGTTTCGCGTTGTTCGGCACCGCGAACAGATCGCTGCGCTGGGCCGTGTAGTTGCGCATCACGCCCCAGATCCCGCTCCAGTAGCCTTCCAGGGAGGCGTCCATCGAGTACAGGTAATCCCCGGTGGTCGCGGCCGAGCTGGACATCATCGACACCGGCGCATTGAAGCCCAGCTGCTCGGAGATCCCGACCATCTGCGACGAGCGCCAGCCCGAGTTGGAGCTGTTGCCGAACCCGGACCCGCTCTGCAGCCATTTCACGCCGTGCAGGGTCACGTTGTGCTCTTCTTCGTGACCGCCGGCATGTACCCGCAGCCGCACGTTGTCACCGGTGTAGGTGCGCAGCATCGGGGTGAACGGGTCGCCCGGCTCCGCGCCGCCACGGTTGATGTGCGGCGGGAACAGCGTGGTGCCGCCGGTGGGGCCGGTGGCCGCAGTGACCAGGTTCGGCGCCAGGTTCATTGCCGGGATCGCACGGTCGGTACGGCTTTGCATGGCATACGCCAGGTCGCCGCCGAGGCCGTCGGCCTGCATGCCGCGCTTGCCGTCCGGGCCAACCTTGTTCGGGTCATATACCCGCAGGGCCAGCGGTTCGTTGCGGTAATTGACCACGAACATGCCCGGGTCATCGACCGAGATCGCTTGCGGGCATGGGCGGCTTGGGCAACCGGGCACCTGCCCGCCTTGCACTTCGACGATCCCTTCCAGCAGGTTGCTGGCGTTATTGCGCACCGGCGGGTTGATTGCGTAGCGGAAGCTGTCAGCGGTGGCCGGGAAGGCTTGCGGGTTAGGCACGCCGTTGGGGCCGGCACCGACATACACACCGGCTTCATAGGCATGCTGGAAGTCGCTGTACTCAAGGAAGAACTCACGGAAGCTGTCGTTCTTGCCGTCGCCGTCCAGGTCGCCGGTAGACACCACCGCCTGCCACGAAGTCGGTCCGCCGTCCTGCCGCGCGCCGCTGTACAACGGCTCGCCGGTTTCGGCGTGGAACCAGGTGGAGCCGGCAGGTTCGGCCAGCACGGTGGCGTACAGACCAATCTGTTGGTGAGTCGATGGGCCTAAGTGGTCGTGGGTAAAAATGGTCCCCAGGCCACGGTCGACACCTTTGGCGTTCACCACCGGATCGACGAACCAGCGCTGCATCGCCGTGCGCGCGCGACCCAGTCGGCCCGGCCGTATTGGCCAAAGAACGGGTGCGCCTTGGCTTTGGGACAGGCCGGCGTGCCGTCACGCGGGTCGGTGCCTTCGCACTGGTTGAACTCGCGAATGGCGTGGATGCGTTCTTGCACGGCACCCGGGGAAAGCACGCCGTCCTCGTAGTTCCAGCCGTTGGCCGAACCGTCGGCCGCTGTCAGGTCCCATTTCGGCAGGTGAATGTGTTGGCGATCATCGTCGGTCGGCGTACGCACCTGATAGTCGTCCATCTCATAGGTGGCCGGCACCAGGTTGGTTTGCTGGTACTGCACGCAGTCGAAAGTGTTCATGCGCATCACCAGCGGCTCTGGTGGACGCTGCTTGGTGATCACCGGCCAGGCGTCTTCCCACAGGGCGAGGATGCGCGCTTGCGGAAAGTGGTAGCCGACCTTGTTGTACACCGCGTCGAACTGGATGTTCGCGGCTTTATAGACCCGTGGACGGTCGGCGGTGAAGGTCGAGGAACCGGTGTAGGACATGCCGTCAACCCGTTCACCGCTATTGAACTCGCCGGTGCCGGCGCTGCTGGTCAGGCGCTTTTGCCGGTCATCCATGCACGGTTCGTAATACGGAGCGCCCGCGATCGGTAACGCGCCATTGGTGCGGAAATTGCGCGCCACCACCTGCTTGCCCGGCAGCACGGCAAAGCTTGGGTGGTCTTTTTTGGCGTGGAACGCCATGGCCGCCTGTTCGACTTCGGTGCCCTCTTCCGGCATGTAGATGGGTTTGGCCCGGGTCACTTCCTTGGAGAAATCCAGGGAGGTGGTAATGGTGTGCGCCTCGCCACCGGCGGAGAAGCCATCCAGGGAATGCCGTCCCAGGCCGCCGTCCCAGCCGCCGGACTGAGCCGGGTCGAGGTTGGCCCACAACGCATTGCCGCTGGTTTTCAGGGACTGAGCCTTAGCCGCGTCGAGCATGTCCAGTGGCGGGGTTGGTGGGCGTTGGCCGACTGAGGTTTCCATGCCGCCGATCCAGAACGGATAGCCAGGGTTTTTCAGGCTGCCGTCGGCATTGCGGTTGGCTTCACTGCGATCGACCAGGGCCAGGGAACCGATGGCCTGGGCGCCGCCGCTGCCGCCGTGGTGTTCGCCGTCGTCATCATCATCATCGCCACCGGCCACCAGGGTTTCGCCGATTTTCGGCACCACCGCGACCTTGCCCGGCATCGGTGCCATGGCCTTGCCCGGCAGCGGTACAACCGCGGGAATCGGTGTGCCGGCAATGATTTCGCCATCGGGCAAGGCCCGAGCGCCAGCCGCCGGTTTGCCGCTGCGCAATGCATAAGGTTCGCTGTGGAAACCGTCGCTGCCTTGTTGGGATACTTCGAGTCTGGTGCCTTCTTCAAACACATCGTGCACCCGCCACATGCTCCACATGCCTTGGGCAAAGTGTGGATAGAAGTGGCAGTGATAGATCGCATCGCCCGCTACGCGATTGCGGTTGCCCGAACCACCGTTGGCGATTTCATAGGTGTAGCCGGCACCCGGGCCGATGCCCTGGGCGTCCACATAATCGGAGTTGTCGTCGTTGGGGTTGAACAACCACTGGTGCCCGTGCAGGTGGAAAATATGCTGCTCGTGACCGTTGTGGGTGTTGCGGAATTTGACGAAGTCACCGATGTAGCTGTGGTTGACGTTCGACGGTTCGGACGGGTACAGCGCCATGGTCGCCTTGACCCCGATCTGATCGGCGTTCGGTACCTGCCCCGGGAGAATGCCTTCCAGGCCGGTGTTGGCCGGTACGTCCACCAGCATCGCCACGTCGCCGACGGTGTGGGAGCTGAGGAAGAACTCTTCGTAGGCGCAGGACAGGCAGTCGTGCATCGGTCCGACGCCCAGACGGTTGGCCACCACCTCGGCCCCCATGCCGCCGGAGCCGTAGTTGATCATGAACGAGTCGCGGGTCGGCTCCAGCACGTGGGCCATCACCGGGTCAGCCCAATACGCGGGGAATGCCTGGGTCGCGGCGGTTTCATCTTGGAACTGCGAAGCAAAATCGCGGAACGGCTCCAGGCGATTGGGGATCGCCGGGTTGCGTTTGCCGAGGGCTTCCAGCGGGTAGGTCGAAGGCGGGAAGCTGCCGTCGGCGTTGCCGCCCATCACGATCGCGTCGCTCTCGCTGGAGATGATTTCGTTGCCGTCGACCATATTGATGATCGGCGTGCCGGCCTTGCCTTCACGGATCCACGGCTCGCGCTGCGGGTAACGCGCCTGGTCGCGACGATCGGCTGGCCGGCCGGGGTGCGGCCGGCGCTGGCCAGGCGCATTTCTTCTTCGGTCACGGTGTTGCGATAAGTGCGGCCACCCTTGGGCACCACCACCACCTGGCCGAACAGACCGTTGGCCACGTTGCCCGCATCCCCTTCGCCACCGAAGGTCGCGCCGCGGCTGCTGGCGGCGAATGCGCCTTCGCGCTCGGCATACAGGGTGTAGGAACGGCTGGCACCCGGGGCGATCAAGGTATTGGCGTTGCGCCCGGTATAGGACGCAATGTCATCGATACTATTGACCGCCTGCATGCCGTTGACCTGGAAGCCGACGTGTCGATCCTTGACCTGCTCGTCGACCTTGAAATTGGCTGCGTCACCGACTTCAACCTCGCCTTCCTCGCCCTCTTCTTCCTCGCCGTCCTCGTGCGAACCGGGGTTGGCCTGGTAGGCCAGCAGGTTCTGCAGGTTGATGGTCAGGCAGTCACCCGCAGCGACCCGCAGCACCAATGGCCGCGGACGCTTGTCCGGTCGCAGCGAGACTTTGCCCGGCACCGCCGAGCCGCCCTGGGCCAGGGACCGGTCATGGTCGTCGACCACGTCGCGGCGCAGGGCGAACATCATGCCGTTGACGTTCTGCGCGCCAAGGCGGTTGAACATCAGTGGCTGATCCAGGGCCACGACGTTGGCCACCAGATTGCGTTCACAGCGCAACGCCGCTTCGGCCACCCCGATGCCGAGCATCGGCGCCACCAACAGCAGCAATTTGAAAAGGGACTGAGCGTTGGGTATGCCGGTCATGATCACGGGCCTCGCTGTGGGTGCTCACAGGGAATAATTCTCGACAAGTCCCTTGGAGCAATCCGCATGCCATAAATATTATTGTTGTTTATCAATCAGTTACAGATAGCATTTGCTAAGCCGGGGGATATTCCCCACCCATTCCCCCTTTTACGGGTCGGGACTTCTTGCCCCATTGTTGGGGAAACTTGTCCCACAGCTGCCGATCACAACGGCGCATCCACGGCCAGGCCCTGCAAGCGTCGGTACTGGCGCAACACGCTGGGCACATAACGCTGGGTTTCGGCGAACGGCGGGATCACCCCGCCACGGCTGAGCACCGCTTGCGGCCCGGCGTTGTAGGCCGCTACGGCGAGGCTGATGTCATTGCCGAAGAGGGTCATCAGGCGCTTGAGATAACGGGCGCCGCCCTGGATGTTGGCCTTGGGGTCGTAGACGTCGATCACGCCCATTTCCCGGGCGGTGTCGGGCATCAGTTGCATCAGCCCGCCGGCGCCCTTGGGTGAGGTCGCGCCGGCGTTGTAGCTGGACTCGGTCTGGATCACGGCATGCAACAGCGCCGCCGGCAGTTGATTGGCCGCCGCCGCCGCAGACACCAGCTCGGCATAGGGTTGCCGGGCAATCATCTGCGGTTGCCCGCCAGTGCTGGCCTGGGCGGATTCAGGCTCATGAATCACCCGCTCGTAGGTGCGACCGGGACGGTAGACATTGGACAGCACGTAGCTGCCCTTGGCGTCCACGGACACGAACACATCGGCCTGTACGACACCGGTCTGCAGCAGCAGCCCGAGCAGTCCCATGGTGAGTGTTTTCATTGCTCTGCCTCCCCTGACCGGCCCCGAAAAATGGGGCTAATGCCCCAATGGCCGGTCGTACACCTGCTGTACGCAAGCACTGTGCCGACTCGGCCAAGGCCCGTGATCCGGGGCTTGCAGCGGGGTATCCGGGCGTGAGCATGGCAATTGCATAAGACGTCATGGCGACCCTTTTGCCCACTGTGTGAGGTCATCATGAATCAGCGTCTGTGTAGTACCCCGCGAACGCAAAGCGGGTTCACCCTGCTCGAACTGTTGGTGGTGCTGGTCGTGCTCGGGCTGTTGGCCGGCATCGTCGCGCCGAAGTATTTCGCCCAGCTGGGGCGTTCCGAAGTGAAGGTGGCCAAGGCGCAAATCGAGGGCCTGGGCAAGGCCCTGGATCTGTACCGGCTGGAGGTCGGTCATTACCCGTCGACCGAACAGGGCTTGCAGGCGCTGATCACCGCGCCGAGCGATGAGACCCGCTGGACCGGTCCTTATTTGCAGAAAAAGCTGCCGCAGGATCCCTGGGGCCACAACTACACCTACCGCCACCCCGGCGAAAACGGCGAGTACGACCTGCTGTCCATGGGCAAGGACGGCCAACCCGGCGGCGAAGGCGAAAACGCCGAAATCACCAGCTGGCAATGACGAGGGACGAACATGCGCTTTCACCTCAAGGCCGTGGGCAAGGCGGGTGTGGTCTCGATGACAGTCGAAGCCCCCGGCCACAGCGAAGCCCGGCGTATCGTCGAAGACCAGGGCTTGCGGGTGGTGAGCCTGCACGTCGAGCGGCATTGGCGGGCGTTGCGCCTGCACAAGCGCGAGACGTTCAACCTGGTGTTGTTCAGCCAGGAACTGACCACCTTGCTCAACGCCGGCCTGCCGTTGATCGATGCGCTGGAAAGCCTGGCGGAAAAAGAAAATGCGCCCCAGGCCCGCAAGACCTTGAGTGAACTGGTGCGCCTGCTGTATGAAGGCAAGTCGTTCTCCCAGGCCCTCGGGCAATTGTCGGCGGTATTCCCGCCGCTCTATGTCGCGCTGGTGCAATCGAGTGAAAAAACCGGCGCCGTGGGCGATGCCCTCGGCCGCTATGTCAGCTATCGCCAGCGCATGGACGAGGTTCGACAGAAGATCGTCAGCGCGTCGATCTACCCCTTGCTGTTGCTGGTGGTGGGCGGCGGCGTGGTGTTGTTCCTGATGGGCTATGTGGTGCCGCGTTTCAGCCTGGTGTTCGAAGGCCTGGGCTCGAACCTGCCGTGGCTGTCGCAGGTCCTGATGAGCGGCGGGATGTTCCTGCACGCGCACCAGGGTGAATTCTTCGGTGCCTTGGCGGCGATCATCGTCGCCCTCGCCTTCCTCCAGCGCCAACCGGCCTTTCGCCGAGGCCTGGACCGGGTCATTGAGAAACTCCCGGCGGTCCATCAACGCATCTTCATGTACGAACTGGCGCGCTTTTACCGCTCCCTGGGCATCCTGCTGCAAGGCGGCATCCCCCTCGTCACGGCCATGGGCATGGTCCGCGGCCTGCTGACCGTCGCCTCCCGCGCCCGCCTGGACCAGGCCTGCGAACGGGTGCGCGAAGGGCAATCGCTGTCGGCCGCGCTGGAACTCAATCACTTGGTGACACCGGTATCCCTGCGCCTGCTGCGCGCCGGCGAACAGTCCGGCAACCTCGGGCAGATGATGGAACGCAGCGCCGACTTCTACGACGAAGAAATCAGCCGCTGGATCGAATGGTTCGTGCGGCTGTTCGAACCCCTGCTCATGACCTTCATCGGCTTGCTGATCGGGGTCATCGTGATCCTGATGTACATCCCGATTTTCGAATTGGCCTCGAGCATTCACTGATACACCCGACAACAAGACGGAGATCGATATGCACATGAAAAGGCTGTTGCTGGCGGTGGCTATTGGCGCGGTTCTGTCTGCGTCCGCCGTATTGATGCCGGACGGGTTGTCCGGTGTATCGAGTGCTCAGGCCAAGGATGGTGGCGGTGGCGGTGGTGGTGGTGGTGGTGGAGGCGGTGGCGGCGGTAGTGGTGGCGGCGGTGGCGGCGGTAGTGG
>NZ_MULM01000104.1:0-27010 GCF_002029345.1 Pseudomonas sp. VI4.1 | reverse complement strand
TACGCCGCAGAATCAGAGACACTCGTTTCTTGGAACTGCTGTGGAAAACAATCAAAGCTGGCCATATCGATGTCGGACTCTTCCGGGCCGCCAGTGAAGGAGTACCGCAGGGTGGTGTTATTACGCCGCGTACGATCTTGCATACTTTTTTCTCTGGTGCCGGAGCCAGTCGACGTCTCGCTGGCGTTGAAGCCGGGATCCGGATCAACCCGGAACACCACCAAAATCTCGTCTTTGTGAATCTCGACGCGTTTGACCAGACCGCGGATGATCTCGCGCTTGGTGACGAAATCGACAGTGCCCAGTCGGTCATGGACAGCCGCGGCAAACTCTTCGAGACGATTAATCACGAGAAACAGCTCGCGCTGCCCCACCTGATGACGCCGTGAGTCCTGAATCTGCTGATCAAGCTGCTCCAGACGGCTCTTCAAGTGCCGCATCTTCGGATCAAAGTCCATTTTGTCGATCATACCCTCGGCATAACTATCGATGAGCCGCGACCTGCCTTTGTCCAGCTGCAGTCGTTGTCGTTCCAGTGCGGCCGTATCAAGGTTTGTTTTTTCTTTTTCTTCGAGGATTCCCAGCCGACGTTCATATTCATTCTTTAGCCTTCCAGGGTGGGCGAGCAGCTCAACAACCTGCTGCCACACCAGTTCATCGAGACGGTCCGTTCGTATTTGCTGATTGTCACAGACGCGTTCGCCACCAAAGCGGTAGGCATCGGTTCCAATGCAACGATAATAGGCATAGTCCCGACGTTGGACTTTGGCCGCTGCCTTGCTGACCTTTTTACCGTAATAGGCGTAGTGACAATGGCCGCAAACGGTCAAGCCCTGAAGCAGGTAGACCGCACCATGACGGCGCTGACGAGTCGCTTTGCGATTCTCAGCAAGTTGCTCTTGAACCGACTGAAACAACCCTTCGCTGACAATCGCCGGTACGGCTATCTCGATCCACTGACTCGGATCGGTACGTACGGTGGAGTAGCCCTTCCTGGGCACCTCGGCACTGTGGCGTTGTGCGCGTATCCGAGGTAAACGATCACGCGCCTGTGTTTTACCGAAAGCGGCCCGGCCCATGTAGGCTGGATTTTGCAATATTTCCCATACAGTGCTGCGATCCCAATACGGTTTACCTGAGGCGGTGACGGTGCCGGTTGCCCCAAGGCGTCGCACCACTTCGCCGATGCTCAGTCGCTCCATCCCAATCCATTGAAAGATGGTTCTGACCGTCGCCGCTTGCGGCAGGTCGATAACGTACTGTGCGGGTGCGCCATCAAGTTGCTTACGAATGTAGCGATAACCGTACGGCGCAGTCGACAGCACATTGATGTTGCCACGTCTGGCCCCATGAAGCTTGCCGCGACGATGGCGCTCCATGATTTTGGCACGCTCATATTCCGCGATCATGCCCTGCATCTGCAGCAGCAACGACTCCTCTGGCGTGACGCCAATGGCATGATTGAGGAACACGACCTGTACGCCGCACGCCGATAGTTCTTCCATCAGCAAGGCCTGGTGAGCATATTTTCGCGACAGCCGGTCTGGGGACAGGACGTAGAGACGTTCCACCAGGCCAAGTGCAGCGCGGTCTCTGAGCCGTTCCAATTGTGGGCGAATCAGCGTCGCGCCGCTGACGCCTGCATCGACAAAGCGCATGTCCTCAGCAACGTGGGCACCATCAGCCACGATCCGCTCTGTCAACGCGGCAATCTGGCTTTCAATCGTGCCGCGTTTAGCCTGTTGATCAGAGGATACGCGAGCATAGAACGCCACCATCACAGCCTGGCTCATTGTTCACCTCGCTTGGCAGCACGATGCTTTGTCACAGAGGATTGGGGTTGTGGCAATTCTGAGGAACCGCGCGCATCTGTCGGTTTTAGCTGCTCGTAGACCCTCTCGAGCTGCTCACAAGAGAACCGATTTGGCTCGAAAGCCAGACGAATATGCCAGATCCGCGGTTTTCGGCTCATGACTGAAGTGACGAGAACAATCTCGACGTCGGGGCATCCTGCATACCTCGGAGCAAAACTCTCCCTGGCAATGCGCAGCCCCCAGTTTATCCGAGAGTTTGCTCTATTGTTGCCGGCGTTATTTCACCGTTGCTTGCCAACATCTACCTGCACTACGTGATGGACTTGTGGATCAGGCAATGGCGCGAGCGTACTGCACGAGGTCAGATGATTGCTGTGCGATACGCAGACGACAGTGTGCTTGGGTTTCAGGACGCAATGGCAGACTCAGCAGTTTCTGGAGCAGTTGCAGGTACGCTTGGCCAGGTTTGGCTTATCCCTCAATGCTTCGAAGACACGGCTGATTGAGTTTGGTCGTTTCGCTGCAAAGAATCGAAGGCGGCGAGGGCTAGGTAAACCGGAGACGTTCGACTTCCTGGGGTTCACACACTGCTGTAGTGCCAACAGAAGCGATGGCTTTCAAATACTGCGACCGACGGTAAAGAAGCGAATGCGTGTGACGTTGCTGGCCATTCGGGATGAGCTGAAACGCCGACGTCATGAGCCTGTTCGGGTCGTGGGTCAGGGGCTTACCCGGGTGGTCAGCGGATACTTCAATTACCACGCGGTGCCGGGGAACCTGATACGTCTGGACGGTTTTCGAGTGGCGGTATGTCGTCTATGGTAGCAAGCCCTCAAGCGAAGCAGCCAGCGTAACCGACTCCAGTGGTCACGCTACGGACGCCTTGCCGACTGCTATATACCAAGGCCCAGAACTGCTCATCCTTACCCAGAGGAGCGCTTCGCGTCACGTACCTGAGGCAGGAGCCGGATGCGTAGTTCCGCACGTACGGATCTGTGCGGGGGGGGCAGGTAACTGCCATCCCTACCGCGACCGAAGGGCGAACTGCCATAGTCGTTTTCCTGTTGCCGCTCGTTTCCTGAGAGGCCTGTGGGCTATATCGGCTGCAGTTTTCAGGACTTGCAAGAAACGGATGCAAGAGTGCAAAAAGTGGCTATCTCCTGAGAGACCTAGCTCTTAGTCTTTACACCGTTGAAACAATAATAACGGAGCCATGGCGATGAACCTGAGACTCGAATACTTTAATAGTCTGCTTGAAGAAAATAAGGATGAGGGCATCTACCGCTGTAAGCGCGAGATGTTCACCGACCCTCGGTTGTTCGATTTGGAGATGGAGCACATCTTCGAGGGCAACTGGTTGTATCTGGCCCATGAAAGCCAGATCCCCGAGAGGAACGATTACTACACCACCTCTATGGGGCGTCAGCCGGTTTTCATCGCGCGCAACAAGGACGGTGTGCTGAATGCCTTTATCAACGCCTGCAGTCATCGCGGGGCCATGCTCTGCCGCTTCAAGAGCGGCAACAAGGCGACCTACACCTGCCCGTTCCATGGCTGGACCTTCAACAACTCGGGCAAGCTGCTCAAGGTCAAGGATCCCAAGGACGCCGGCTACCCACAGAGCTTCGACTGCGACGGTTCCCACGACCTGAAGAAGGTCGCGCGCTTCGAGTCTTACCGCGGCTTCCTGTTCGGCAGCCTGCGTGAGGACGTGGCGCCGCTGGAAGATTTCCTCGGCGAGTCGAAGACCATCATCGACATGATCGTCAACCAGTCCGCCGATGGCCTGGAAGTGCTGCGCGGCTCGAGCACCTATGTCTACGAAGGAAACTGGAAGCTGCAGGCCGAGAACGGCGCCGACGGCTACCACGTTACCGCCGTGCACTGGAACTACGCCGCCACCCAGCAGCAGCGCAAGCTGAAAGAAGCGGGCGACGATATCCGCGCCATGAGCGCCGGCGGCTGGGGCAAGAAGGGCGGTGGTTTCTACTCCTTCGACAACGGCCACATGTTGCTCTGGACGCGCTGGGACAACCCCGAGGACCGGCCGATGTTCGCCGAGCGTGATCGCCTCGCCAGCGAGTTCGGTGAAACCCGTGCCGACTGGATGATTGGCCATTCGCGCAACCTCTGCCTGTACCCCAACCTGTACCTGATGGACCAGATGAGCTCGCAGTTGCGTATCATCCGGCCGCTGTCGGTGGACAGGACCGAAGTGACCATCTACTGCATCGCGCCGAAAGGTGAGAATGCCGAGGCCCGCGCCCGGCGCATCCGTCAGTACGAAGACTTCTTCAACGTCAGTGGCATGGCCACCCCGGACGACCTGGAAGAGTTCCGCGCCTGCCAGCAGGGCTTTGCCGGCCGCGCCATGGAATGGAACGACATGTCCCGCGGTTGCGAACACTGGGTCGAGGGCGCCGACGAGGTGGCCAAGGAAATTGACCTGCATCCGCTGATGAGCGGCGTGCGCACCGAGGATGAAGGCCTGTTTGTGCTGCAGCACCATTACTGGCAGCAGCAGATGATCAAGGCGCTGCAGGAACAGCAGGACCAGTTGATTCATGTGGAGGGCGCGTAAATGAGCCTGACTTACGAAGCCGCGCGTGACTTCCTCTACCGTGAAGCGCGCTACCTCGATGACAAACAGTGGGACGAGTGGCTGGAGCTGTATGCGTGCGACGCGACCTTCTGGATGCCGGCCTGGGACGACCGCGATCAGTTGGTGGAAAACCCGCAGACCGAAATCTCGCTGATCTGGTACGGCAACCGCAGTGGTCTGGAAGACAGGGTGTTCCGCATCCGCACCGAGCGCTCCAGTGCCACCATTCCGGACACGCGCACCTCGCACAACATCAGCAATATCGAGCTGCTCGAGCAGACCGATGGCCTGTGCAAGCTGCGCTTCAACTGGCACACCATGAGCTTCCGCTACAAGGTCGTTGACCACTTCTATGGCACCAGCTTCTACACCCTAGATACCAGCGGATCGAACCCGCTGATCAAGGCCAAGAAGGTGGTCCTGAAGAACGACTACGTGCGCCAGGTCATCGATGTGTATCATCTGTAAGGCGGGTGCCAGCATGAGCCACAAGATCGCATTGAATTTCGAAGACGGGGTCACCCGTTTCATCGACGCCAACCTCGGCGAGACCGTTGCCGATGCCGCCTACCGTCAGGGCATCAACATCCCGCTGGATTGCCGCGACGGCGCCTGCGGCTCCTGCAAGTGCTTCGCCGAAGCCGGTCGGTACGACCTCGGCGATGACTATATCGACGACGCGCTGAGCGAAGCCGAAGCCGAGCAGGGCTATGTGCTGACCTGCCAGATGCGTGCCGCGAGCGATTGCGTGGTACGCGTGCCGGCCTCCAGCGAGGTGTGCAAGACCCAGCAGGCCAACTTCGAGGCAGCGATCAGCGCGGTGCGTCAGCTCTCCGACAGCACCATCGCCTTGTCGATCAAGGGCGAGTCCCTGAGCAAGCTGGCGTTCCTCCCCGGCCAATACGTCAATCTCAAGGTGCCGGGCAGTGAGCAGAGTCGCGCCTATTCGTTCAGCAGCCTGCAGAAGGACGGCGAAGTCAGCTTCCTGATCCGCAACGTGCCGGGCGGCTTGATGAGCAGCTTCCTCACCGGCTTGGCCAAGGCCGGCGACAGCATGACCCTGGCCGGCCCCTTGGGCAGTTTCTACCTGCGCGAAATCAAGCGGCCACTGTTGCTGCTGGCCGGTGGCACCGGTCTGGCACCCTTTACCGCGATGCTCGAGAAGATTGCCGAGCAGGGCAGCGAACACCCGCTGCACCTGATCTACGGGGTGACCAACGATTTCGACCTGGTCGAGATGGACAAGCTCGAGGCCCTGGCCGCGCGCATCCCCAACTTCACGTTCAGCGCCTGCGTGGCCAGCCCGGACAGCAGCTACCCGCACAAGGGTTACGTCACCCAGCACATTGCGCCCAAGCACCTCAATGACGGTGATGTGGATGTCTACCTGTGCGGCCCGCCACCGATGGTCGAGGCGGTCAGCCACTACATCCGCGAACAGGGCATACAGCCGGTCAATTTCTATTACGAGAAGTTCGCCGCCAGCGCCTAACAGGCTCCTTTGGTCCGCTTACTGGGTGAGCGGGCCTGTTTTATTCGTGCAGTAGCCCGGGGTTCTCTGGCGGACTCCCCCGGATTGCAGCCGGGCTACGCAATCGAGGTGGTTCATGAGCAAACGTTTCCAGGACAAGGTCGCCGTGATCACCGGCGCCGCCCAAGGCATCGGTCGCCGTGTGGCCGAGCGCATGGCGGCCGAGGGTGGCCGGTTGCTGCTGGTCGACCGTTCCGAACTGGTGCACGAACTGGCCGACGAGCTGGCCGGCGTCGCCGAGGTGCTGTGCCTGACCGCGGACCTCGAGCAGTTTGCCGAGTGCCAGCGGGTGATGGCTGCGGCGGTCGAGCGCTTCGGTCGTCTGGACATTCTGATTAACAACGTCGGCGGCACCATTTGGGCTAAGCCATTCGAGCACTACCAGGCTGACGAGGTCGAGGCCGAAGTGCGTCGTTCGCTGTTCCCCACCCTGTGGTGCTGCCACGCCGCGCTGCCGCCAATGCTCGAGCAGGGCAGTGGAGCCATCGTCAACGTTTCCTCCGTCGCCACGCGCGGGGTCAATCGCGTGCCCTACGGCGCGGCAAAGGGTGGCGTTAACGCCCTGACCGCCTGCCTGGCCTTTGAAACCGCCGAGCGCGGTATCCGGGTCAACGCCACCGCGCCGGGTGGCACCGAGGCGCCTCCACGGCGGATTCCGCGCAACAGCGCCGAGCCGAGCGAGCAGGAGAAGGTCTGGTACCAGCAGATCGTCGACCAGACCCTCGACAGCAGCCTGATGAAACGCTACGGCAACATCGACGAACAGGCCGGGGCGATTCTGTTCCTGGCCTCCGACGACGCTGCCTACATCACCGGTGTAACTCTTCCGGTGGCAGGGGGAGACCTCGGTTGATCTTTATGTCTGGTTAAGAAGAGAAATCGACATGCGGAGAAGCGACGTACACGAGGTCCCCTGAGACTCATTTTCGGGGTTGCGCAGGCATCACCCCAGAGCTGTTGGGGGGATGCTTCCGTCATGTTTAAGGGCATCTGAGGTGAACCATGGACAGCGGTTATGAGGTGCGTGAGCGGATTAGCGGCCAGGTGTTCCGTTGCCTGCCGGAGCAGTCGGTCCTGCGGGCCATGGAGGAGCAGGGCAAGCGTTGCGTGCCGGTCGGTTGCCGTGGTGGTGGCTGTGGGTTGTGCAAGGTGCGCGTGCTCAGCGGCGATTACCAGTGCGGCAGGATGAGCTGCAGTCAGGTTCCACCGGAGGCCGCGAAGCAGGGCCTGGCCTTGGCCTGTCAACTGTATCCACGCGCTGATCTGTACATCGAATGCCTTCGCCAAGTGCGAAGCAATCCCTGACAACAAGAAACATTAAGAGGTGTCGTGATGAAAAAAGGAGTTATGCGCCCGGGCCACGTCCAGCTTCGCGTGTTGAACCTGGAGGCTGCGCTAACGCATTACCGGGACCTGCTCGGCCTGATCGAGATGGACCGCGACGAGCAGGGCCGCGTCTATCTTAAGGCCTGGAGCGAGGTGGACAAATTTTCCGTGGTGCTGCGTGAGGCCGACCAGTCGGGCATGGATTTCATGGGCTTCAAGGTGACCGACGATGCCTGCCTGACCCGCCTGGCCGGCGAGCTGCTGGAGTTCGGCTGCCAGGTGGAGGAGATTCCTGCCGGCGAACTCAAGGACTGCGGGCGTCGGGTGCGCTTCCTGGCACCATCCGGGCATTTCTTCGAGCTCTATGCCGAGAAGGAGTACACCGGCAAGTGGGGCATCGAGGAGGTCAACCCTGAAGCCTGGCCACGTGACCTGAAGGGTATGCGCGCGGTGCGCTTCGACCACTGTCTGATGTACGGCGACGAACTGCAGGCGACCTACGAACTGTTCACTGAGGTGCTCGGTTTCTACCTGGCCGAGCAGGTGATCGAAGACAACGGCACGCGCATCTCCCAGTTCCTCAGCCTGTCGACCAAGGCGCACGACGTGGCCTTTATCCAGCACGCGGAGAAGGGCAAGTTCCATCACGTCTCATTCTTCCTGGAAACCTGGGAAGACGTGCTTCGCGCCGCCGACCTGATCTCCATGACCGACACCTCGATCGATATCGGCCCGACCCGTCACGGTCTGACCCACGGCAAGACCATCTACTTCTTCGACCCGTCCGGTAACCGCAACGAAGTGTTCTGCGGTGGAGATTACAACTACCCGGACCACAAACCGGTGACCTGGACCACCGACCAACTGGGCAAGGCGATCTTTTACCACGACCGCATTCTCAACGAACGATTCATGACCGTGCTGACCTGAAGGCCCGGTTCGACTTATTGCAGAGATTGCGCAGATGAAAGAAATCAAGCATTTCATTAACGGCGAATACGTCGAATCGGCCAGCGGCAAGCTGTTCGATAACGTCAACCCGGCCAACGGCCAGGTGATCGCCAAGATCCACGAAGCCGGCGAAGCCGAGGTCGACGCCGCGGTCAAGGCCGCCCGCGCCGCGCTCAAGGGCCCCTGGGGCAGGATGACGGTGGCCGAGCGCACCGAGATCCTGCATCGCGTCGCCGCCGGCATCAGCGCGCGCTTCGACGAGTTTCTCGAGGCCGAGTGCCTGGACACCGGCAAACCCAAATCCCTGGCCAGCCACATCGACATCCCGCGCGGCGCGGCCAACTTCTCGGTGTTCGCCGACCTGGTGAAGAACGTGCCCACCGAGGCCTTCGAGATGGCCACCCCGGACGGCACCGGCGCGCTCAACTACGGCGTGCGCCGGCCCAAGGGCGTGATCGGGGTGATCAGCCCGTGGAACCTGCCGCTGCTGCTGATGACCTGGAAGGTCGGCCCGGCCCTGGCCTGCGGCAACACCGTGGTGGTCAAACCCTCGGAAGAGACGCCGACCACCACCGCTCTGCTCGGTGAAGTGATGAACGCCGCCGGCGTGCCGGCTGGCGTGTACAACGTGGTGCATGGCTTCGGCGGCAACTCGGCCGGCGCCTTCCTCACCGCCCACCCGGATGTCGACGCCTACACCTTCACCGGCGAGACCGGCACCGGCGAAACCATCATGCGCGCCGCCGCCAAGGGCGTGCGTCAGGTGTCGCTGGAGCTGGGCGGCAAGAACGCCGGCATCGTGTTTGCCGACTGCGATCTGGACAAGGCCATCGAGGGCACCCTGCGCTCGGCCTTCGCCAACTGCGGCCAGGTCTGCCTGGGCACCGAGCGGGTGTATGTCGAGCGGTCGATCTTCGACGAATTCGTCGCCCGCCTCAAGGCCGGCGCCGAGGCCCTGGTGATCGGCCCGCCGGACGATGCGAGCAGCAACTTCGGCCCGCTGGTCAGCCTCAAGCACCGCGAGAAGGTCCTCAGCTACTACCAGCAGGCAGTCGATGACGGCGCCACTGTCGTCACCGGCGGCGGTGTGCCCGAGATGCCGGCGCACCTGGCCGGCGGCGCCTGGGTGCAGCCGACCATCTGGACCGGGCTGGCCGACAATTCGGTGGTGGTCACCGAGGAAATCTTCGGCCCCTGCTGCCATATCCGCCCGTTCGACAGCGAGGAAGAGGCCATCGAGCTGGCCAACAGCCTGCCCTACGGCCTGGCCTCGGCGATCTGGACCGAGAACAGTTCGCGCGCGCACCGCGTCGCCGGGCAGATCGAGGCCGGCATCGTCTGGGTCAACAGCTGGTTCCTGCGTGACCTGCGCACCGCCTTCGGCGGCAGCAAGCAGTCGGGCATCGGCCGCGAAGGGGGTGTGCACTCGCTGGAGTTCTACACCGAGCTGAAAAACATCTGCGTGAAATTATGAGGACGTCATGACCCTATCTGTATCCAGCCCAGAACTTGGCCGCGAGATCATCGCTGCCGGCTACCGCACCAACCTGCACGACATGGGCAGTGGCTTCCCGCTGCTGATGATCCACGGCTCTGGCCCAGGTGTCACTGCCTGGGCCAACTGGCGCCTGGTCATGCCGGAGCTGGCCAAGGGTCGGCGAGTGATCGCCCCGGACATGCTTGGCTTCGGCTACAGCGAACGCCCAGCCGACCAGCAGTACAGCCAGCAGCGCTGGGTCGAACATGCCATCGGTGTGCTGGATGCTCTCGGCATCCAGCAGGCTGACATCATCGGTAATTCGTTCGGCGGTGGCCTGGCGTTGGCTTTGGCCATTCGCTACCCCGAGCGCGTTCGTCGGCTGGTACTGATGGGCAGCGTCGGCGTATCTTTCCCGATCACACCGGGTCTGGATGCAGTGTGGGGTTACACCCCATCGTTCGAGGAAATGCGCCGCCTGTTGGATGTGTTTGCTTATGATCGCGGCCTGGTCACCGATGAGCTGGCCGAACTGCGTTACCAGGCGAGCATCCGTCCTGGTTTCCAGGAGTCCTTCGCCGCGATGTTTCCGGCCCCGCGCCAGCGCTGGATCGAGGCGTTGTGCAGCGACGAGCGGGCGATCCGCGCACTGCCCCAGGAAACCCTGGTCATCCATGGTCGCGAAGACAAGGTTATTCCATTATCTGCTTCGCTGGCCTTGGCGGATCTGATCCCCAATAGCCAGCTACACGTCTACGGCCACTGCGGCCACTGGACCCAGATCGAACAGGCCGACCGCTTCGCCCGCCTGGTCGAGGATTTCCTCGCCGAGGCCGACGCCCTCCATTGCTGAGAGAGACCAATATGGACAAGACATTGATCAACGAGCTCGGCGACGAGCTCTACCAGGCGATGGTCCAGCGCGAGACCGTCACGCCGCTGACCAGCCGTGGCTTCGACATCAGCGTCGATGACGCCTACCACATTTCCTTGCGTATGCTGGAACGGCGCTTGGCCGCCGGTGAGCGGGTGATTGGCAAGAAGATCGGCGTTACCAGCAAGGCCGTGCAGAACATGCTCGGCGTGCACCAACCGGACTTCGGCTACCTCACCGACGCGATGGTGTTCAACAGCGGCGAGGCCATGCCGATCAGCCAGTTGCTGATGCAGCCCAAGGCCGAGGGCGAGATCGCCTTCATCCTGAAAAAAGACCTGATCGGCCCCGGCGTGACCAACGCCGACGTGCTGGCCGCCACCGAGTGCGTGATGCCCTGCTTCGAGATCGTCGACTCGCGCATCCGCGACTGGAAAATCAAGATCGAGGACACAGTAGCGGACAACGCCTCCTGCGGCCTGTTCGTGCTCGGTGACCAGGCCGTGTCGCCGCGCCAGGTCGATCTGGTCACCTGCGGCATGCTGGTGGAAAAGAACGGCCAGCTGCTCTCGACCGGTGCCGGTGCCGCGGCGCTCGGCTCGCCGGTCAACTGCGTGGCCTGGCTGGCCAACACCCTCGGCCGGTTCGGCATCGGCCTGAAGGCCGGCGAGGTGATCCTGTCCGGCTCGCTGGTTCCGCTGGAGCCGGTCAAGGCAGGCGATTTCATGCGCGTCGAGATCGGCGGCATCGGCAGCGCCAGCGTGCGCTTCATCTGATCGAGGACAGCCTGATGAGCAAGAAACTCAAAGTAGCGATCATCGGCCCGGGCAACATCGGTACGGATCTGATGATCAAGGTGATGCGCAACGCAGAGCATCTGGAAATGGGCGCGATGGTGGGCATCGACCCGGCCTCCGATGGCCTGGCCCGCGCCCAGCGCATGGGTGTGGCGACCACCCACGAAGGTGTCGAAGGATTGATCAACCTGCCCGAATTCGCCGACATCGATTTCGTCTTCGATGCCACCAGCGCCTCTGCCCACGTACGGAACGATGCCTTGCTGCGTCGTGCCAAACCCGGCATCCGCTTGATCGACCTGACCCCGGCGGCCATCGGCCCCTACTGCGTGCCAGTGGTGAATCTGGAAGAGCACCTTGCCAAGCTCAACGTCAACATGGTCACCTGCGGCGGCCAGGCCACCATCCCGATGGTGGCCGCGGTGTCGCGTGTGGCCAAGGTCCATTACGCCGAGATCGTCGCCTCCATCGCCAGCAAATCCGCCGGCCCCGGGACCCGCGCCAACATCGACGAGTTCACCGAGACTACCAGCAAGGCCATCGAAGTGATCGGCGGCGCGGCCAAGGGCAAGGCGATCATCATCATGAACCCGGCCGAGCCGCCGTTGATCATGCGTGACACGGTGTTCGTGCTGTCCGAGGCCGTCGACCAGGCACAGGTCGAGGCCAGCATCGAGGAGATGGCCAGCGCCGTGCAGGCCTACGTGCCGGGCTACCGCCTCAAGCAGAAGGTGCAGTTCGACATGATTCCCGCATCCGCGCCGCTGCATATCCCTGGGCTCGGCACATTCAGTGGCCTGAAAACCTCGATCTATCTCGAAGTCGAAGGTGCCGCCCACTACTTGCCGGCCTACGCCGGCAACCTCGACATCATGACCTCCGCCGCGCTGGCTACCGCCGAACGCATGGCGCAGTCGCTGCTGAACGCATGAGGACCGAGCCATGACCTTCAACCCCGGCAAGAAACTCTATATCTCCGACGTGACCCTGCGCGACGGCAGCCATGCGATCCGCCACCAGTATTCGATCCAGAACGTCCAGGACATCGCCCGCGCGCTGGACAAGGCCCGCGTCGACTCCATCGAGGTGACCCACGGCGATGGCCTGCAGGGTTCCAGCTTCAACTACGGTTTCGGTGCGCACAGCGACCTGGAGTGGATCGAGGCCGCCGCCGATGTGATCCAGCACGCCCGGATCACCGTGCTGCTGCTACCTGGCATCGGCACCGTGCATGACCTGAAAGCCGCCTATGACGCCGGCGCCCGCTCGGTGCGCGTGGCCACCCACTGCACCGAGGCGGATGTCTCGCGACAGCACATCGAGTATGCCCGTGAACTGGGCATGGACACCGTCGGCTTCCTGATGATGAGCCACATGATCCCTGCCGAACAGCTGGCGGCGCAGGGCAAGCTGATGGAAAGCTACGGCGCACAGTGCATCTACATGGCCGACTCCGGCGGCGCGATGAACATGAACGACATCCGCGACCGCATGCGCGCCTTCAAGGCGGCGCTGAACCCGGAAACCCAGACCGGCATGCACGCCCACCACAACCTCAGTCTCGGCGTGGCCAACTCCATCATCGCGGTGGAGGAGGGCTGCGATCGCATCGACGCCTCGCTGGCAGGCATGGGCGCCGGCGCCGGCAACGCGCCGCTGGAAGTATTCATCGCCGCGGCCGAGCGCATGGGCTGGAACCACGGCACCGACCTGTACGCACTGATGGACGCCGCCGACGATATCGTCCGGCCGTTGCAGGACCGTCCGGTGAGGGTCGATCGCGAAACCCTCGGCCTGGGTTATGCCGGGGTCTACTCCAGCTTCCTGCGCCACGCCGAGGTGGCAGCCGCGAAGTATGGACTGAAGACGCTCGACATCCTCGTAGAACTGGGCAGGCGCCGCATGGTCGGCGGCCAGGAAGACATGATCGTCGACGTCGCGCTCGACCTGCTGGCAACTCGCAAGGAGCAACATGCATGAACCGTACATTGACCCGCGAACAGGTGCTGGTCCTGGCCGAGCACGTGGAAAACGCCGAACTGCAGGCCCACGACATCCACAAGGTCACCAACGACTATCCGCAGATGACCTTCGCTGACGCCTACGACATCCAGTGGGAGATTCGCCGGCGCAAGGAAGCGCGCGGCAACCGGACCGTCGGCCTGAAGATGGGCCTGACCTCCTGGGCGAAGATGGCGCAGATGGGCGTGGAAACGCCCATCTATGGCTTCCTGGCCGACTACTTCAGCGTGCCGGACGGCGGCACCGTGGATTGCTCGAAGCTGATCCACCCGAAGATCGAGGCGGAAATCTCGGTGGTCACCAAGGCGCCGCTGACAGGCCCGGGCTGCCATATCGGCGACGTCATCGCGGCGGTCGACTACGTGATCCCGACCGTCGAGGTGATCGATTCGCGCTACGAGAACTTCAAGTTCGACCTGATTAGCGTGGTGGCGGACAACGCTTCCTCGACGCGCTTCATCACCGGCGGCCGCATGGCCAGCCTCGAGGAGGTCGACCTGCGCACCCTCGGCGTGGTGATGGAGAAGAACGGCGAGGTGGTGGAGCTCGGCGCCGGTGCCGCGGTGCTCGGTCATCCCCTGTCCAGCGTGGCGATGCTCGCCAACCTGCTGGCAGAGCGCGGCGAACACATACCGGCCGGCACCTTCATCATGACCGGTGGCATCACGGCTGCGGTATCGGTGGAGCCGGGCGACAACATCACCGTGCGCTATCAGGGGCTTGGCAGCGTCTCCGCGCGCTTCATCTGAGCCATTCGGCCGCCCTGCCCGGGCGCCTTCTTATTCAGGAGGCACAACATGCCCATTGCCCAGATCCACATTCTTGAAGGCCGCAACGACGAGCAGAAGGAAACCCTCATCCGTGAGGTCAGCGAGGCCATATCGCGCTCCCTGGATGCGCCGCTGACCAGCGTGCGAGTGATTATCACGGAGATGGCCAAGGGCCACTTCGGTATCGGCGGCGAACTGGCCAGCAAGGTCAGACGCTGAAGTGGAGATGCCCAAGGGCACTTCGGGTCGAGGAACCAGACCTGCATTGGGACGCGGCCACAAAGAGCGCGGGCAAGTGACTGCCTGTTATTTTAAGCATGCCTGAAGCGAGGAAAAGTGCAGAGCGGCTGGTCCGTTTGTTACGCCGAGTTGCCTGTCTGGGTAGCGAGGTGGTTTCAAGGCCGCCCACTTGCGGTACGGAGAATTGTGGGCGGGAAATATGTGGCATATATATGCTTTCCAAAAAACAATAAAAAAGAGCGAGTCAAAAATGAAGCAATATCCGAACCTAACCCGTCTGCTGGTGTGTGTGAGCGCCAGTCTGCCGCTCAGTACCCTAGCCGCTGAAGGCGGTTTCATCGAAGACACCACGGCGACGCTGCAAGCGCGCAACTATTATTTCAGTCGGGATTTCTCGGACATTGAGGGCCCCAACCAGCAGTCCAAGGCCGAAGAGTGGGCGCAGGGCTTCATTCTCAGAGTGAATTCTGGCTACACCCAGGGCACAGTCGGTTTCGGCGTCGACCTGCTGTGAATGCTGGGCATTAAACTCGACAGTAGCCGCGAGAGGGTGAATACCGGCTTGCTACCCCTGGATAGCGACGAGGCGGTCGATGACTTCAGCCGCCTTGGAGCGGCGCTAAAGGTGCGCCTGTCGCAGACCGAACTGAAGGCCGGGAGGTGATCTGGCAGATTGCGGCCCGCCGCAGTATGTACAAGAAGCTGAGTAAGCGCAGTGCGCTGTACAAAGCCAAGCGCAAGATCGAGAAATCCAAGGCCCAAGTGCGCGCCAAAGTCGAGCACCCGTTCCGGGTGATCAAGCGCCAATTCGGCTACGTGAAGACACGCTTCCGTGGCCTGGCGAAGAACACCGCGCAGTTGGTGACACTGTTCGCGCTGTCGAACCTGTGGATGGCGCGCCGACATTTGCTGACGAATGCAGGAGAGGTGCGTCTGTAATGCGGGAAATGGCCGGCGCGAGGTGCTCGCGCCGGCTATAAATCCGGAAAGAGGGGATGATTTGATCGTTTTTTAGCCGAATCACCGTTTTGAAATCGGCAAGGGCTGGAGTCAGCCAGAAATACCTGACTACTTCAGACCATCCCTAGGCTTTTCCGGGAGGTTCTTACTGACGGAGGAAAGACTTTGCAAACAGAGGAAAGGAATACCGCGGGTAGTGCTGAAGAAGCCAGGTCGAATCGCCTCGATAGTCACGCTCTTAGCAACGGCATCACTGCCTTTCTTTTCGGGGTGACGGGTCCCTTGGCTATCCTTATCATGGTGGGCCGTGATGGAGGTCTGAGCGATGTAGATCTCGCCTCCTGGATCTTCGGTGCCTACGGTCTCAGTGGGGTGCTGAGCCTGTACTTTTGCTGGCGATACCGGCAGCCGCTAGGGATGGCCTGGACGATCCCGGGCGCGCTGCTGCTGCCGTCGGCGCTCGACCACCTGAGCTTTGCGGAAGTCATTGGGGCCTACTGGGTAACTGCTCTACTCATCACATTACTCGGCTGGAGCGGGCTCATTAACTGTGTGATGCGCCGCATTCCAATACCCATCGTCATGGGCATGGTCGCCGGCGTTTTCCTGCCGCTGGGAGTTAAAGTTGTCACCGCGTTTACCAGTAACGCGCTGCTCGCCACCGTAAGCCTCGGAGTATTCATGCTCTTCTCCGTCTTGCCAGCGCTAGGGAGCCGACTGCGCCGGTGCTGGCCGCGCTGCTCGCCGGTGGCGCGGTAGCTTGGACTACGGGCGGCATCGCGCCACTGGGCGTGGTGCCAACGCTCCTAGCGCGTCCTATTATGTACATGCCAGAGTTCTCGCTGCAGGCTCTGGTAGAGATGGTCATTCCGCTCATGATAACTGTGCTGGGCATTCAGAACGCACAGGGCTTTGTGGTACTGCAGCAGGTCGATCACCCACCGCCTGTGAAGGCCGTTACGGTGGGGTCCGGGCTGGGCTCGATGCTGTTCGCGGTGGTCGGTTCGGTGCCCGCCTGTCTTACCGGGCCGACCAACGCGATTCTCGTCTCCAGCGGCGCGCAGCATCGGCAGTGGATCGGCGGCATGGTCTTCGCTGTCTTAATGATTATTTTTGGCCTTTTTGCACCGGTCGCAACAGCCGTTGCGTTGGCGGTGCCGCTGGCCTTGATTGGGCTAATCGGCGGACTGGCCATGATCCGGGCGTTGCAGGGCGCTTTCCAAGGCGCCTTTTGCGGCGAGTGTCCGCTTGGTGCTCTGGTCGCCTTTGTGGTGTCGGTGGCCGGTGTACCAATTCTGAATATAGGCGCTCCGTTTTGGGGTCTCGTGTTCGCATTCATCGCGTCTTGGCTACTCGAGCGTGACAGCCTGCGTAGGGTAATGGTGCCTAAGGAAACTCTGAAAAAGACTTCCTGATTTTGTCAGAATATCCTGATGTCAACCGCCGAGTTGTCTGATGAGGCAGATGAGCCGGTTGCCGAAACGCGTTTCTTCAATTGCCACGCGGCGCCGGGGAACCTGATACGTCTTGGTGGTTTTCGTTCGGCGGTCTGCCGTCTAGCTAGGACGGCAAGCTTTCAAATATCAATGGTCATGTTAAGGGCGCCTCGTTGACCTCTACTACATACCTAAACCCGGAAACGCACATCGTTATCCTGAGGATCTCTTTGCGTCACATACCCCGAGGCAGGAGCCCTATGCGGTTATCCCGCACGTACGGATCTGAGCGGAGGGCGGCAGGTAACTGCCGTCCCTACCACGACCGATGAAACCCCGGTGCAAATGCTTGCGCCCGGCATGAAGAAGACGCAGCGGGTTTACGTGTGGCCTATGCTGCCAGCGCGTTCGCCGAGCTGCGCGCCATAGTCTATGACTTCAGTCCCAGCCGAGCCGGCGAGCATGCCCGTGCCTTCCTCGGTGACTGGAGAGGCCAGCTGGTCTGTGATGACTTCGCCGCCTACAAGTTCTGCTTCGAGCAGGGGAAGGCGTGACCAAAATCGGCTGTATGGCCCGCGGCCCACGCCCGGCGCGAGTTCTACAGCCTGCACGTGGCCAACCAGAGCCCGCTGGCCGGACAGGCCCTGCACCAATATCGGTCAGCTGTACGCCATCGAGCGCGAGGTGCGTGACTGCCGCCTGACGAGCGACGCGAATACGCCACGCACAGGCCAGACCTCTCGACGATACCCTGCACACCTGGATGCTCGCCCAGCGCGAGCGCATCCATGAAGGCACGGCCATCTCCAAGGCGCTTGACCACAGCCTCAAGCGCTGGACGGCCCTGGTGCGCTGTCTCGACAACGGCAGGGAGGTGATCGATGGTTTTTAAAAAAATCTGATGCTCTACCTGACGGCGGGGCTCAAGTCCGACAAGCAGCCAGTCAAAAGAGCGAGGACAGGCTAGACTCCCTTGAATCGATGCACTTCATCTTGTGTCGACTCAGGGTGTCGGAAGGCAGCTCGCCGAATGTGCTCCTGTATTTCTCGGCGAAACGTCCCAGATGTAAGAAGCCGTAGTCTAGGGCCACCTCAGTGATACTACGTATATTGGTAGTGGGATTGCTCAAGCAGGCACGGACACACTCAAGCTTGCGGTTGCGAATGTAATTCATGGGCGTGGTGCCGGTATGCTTCTCGAACATGTTGTAGAGGGAGCGTGGGCTCATCAGCGCCAGCTCCGCTAACTGCTCAAGGCTGATACTCCGTTTGACATTTTCCTCAATGAACTGAACGACTCGCTCGAAACATGGGTTGCCTTCGACGAAGCCTTTGCGGCTGACATTGCTGCTGAGCGTCTCGAGCAGCTTGGTAGCGATGATCTTCGTGTAGTGCTCCGCCACCAAGGTCATCGACATGTTATGTTCCGCTTCGTCACAAACCAGTCCGATTAGATTGATGAAGCCATTAAGCTGCTGCAGGCTATGTCGGGGGGGGAAACGGATACCTCCACTCGGCTTCTGCCAATTGAGCTCATTGCATGCGCTATCAATGATAACCGAGGGCAATTTGACAATGAATTTCTCGCACTCCTCCGAATAAGTCAGCTCCGCGCGGTCATCCGGGTTGATCACCAATAGTTCGCCTGGCGCAAAATAGTGCTCCAAGCCATTGCCACGCCAAAGGCAATGACCCTTGAGCAATAGCTGCAGGTGATAGCAGGTTTCCAAGCCTGGCGAGGTCACCCTGACACTATCGCCATAGCTGATTCGACACAGGTCGAGGCCGCCAAAGTTTCGGTGGTTCAGGCTGCTTTTTGAGTCCCGGCCCTTGAGCAGGCGAATAGAGTGCGAACCGACATACTGGTTAACGTAGTCGGAAACTGCATAGGGGTCGGTATGGGCGAAAATCTGGCTTTTCTGGTTCAATAAGCAAACATTCATAGTCCACATCTCTTATTTTTATTAACGTGGGTTACAACGGAGCCAAGGGCCAAGCTACGCCCGCATCATGCGTATCACGATATGCCTTAGCCGGACATGACGCAAGTCAACCAAGGGCCAAATGATTTTGGTCTTTGGCTCTGCTTTTGTTCTGAGCCATGACGCCTGCGCGCCCCTTCTTTGTGGTCGGCACGCGCCAATGACCCCGGCACTGCTCGCCACCTTCTTGCCGGACTGCTGCGCCAACTGGGTGGCGAAGTGCATGTCGGCCTGGCTCTGTTCGATGGCGCGCAGCAACTCGTGCTGGTGCTGGCGCAACAATGGATCGACCCGCGGCGCCAGCACTTCGATCTTCCGCGACTCAAGCGCCCGCTCGGGCAACGGCGCGGCCACGGCCGGCGGCCAGTCGCAGATCCCCCCCCCCGCTCGACTACCTGCGCCTGCGCCGGCAGGCTGTGATACAGGCCGCCAGCCAGCAGGCCACAAACCACCAGCAACACGGCCTGGGCCTGCTCGACCGGACCGCCGCCGAGTACGGCGAGGGCGCTACCGGCCAGCAGGTTACCGAGCAGCAGCAGTACGGCCAGATTTTTCTGCCGCGCGCGGTGTGCACCCACAGGTTGATCCAGGTTCATCAATGCTCTCTTCCAGGTTTCGGCACAGGATTGTGGCGCCCTCCTCAGCGCAGACGGAAGACGCCCATTCAATACGCCATTGATCGGGATTACAGGCAGCCGGGTTACAGGCCGATATGGGTCTGCAGGATTTCCGGCTGGCCCTTCAGTTCCTGGCTGGGGCCGTCATAGATTACCCGGCCCTTGACCATGATCATGCTGCGGTCGGTGAGGTCGAGCAGTACGTTGACGTTCTTGTCGACCACCAGGGTGGCGATGCCGCCGGCCTTGATCAGGCGGATCACGTCCCAGATTTCCTTGCGGATCAGCGGCGCCAGGCCTTCGGTGGCCTCATCGAGGATGATCAGCTCGGGGTTGGTCATCAGCGCGCGGCCGATGGCGACCATCTGCTGCTCACCGCCGGAGAGATTGCCGGTGAGGTGGCCGAAACGCTCGGCCAGGCGCGGAAAGGTCGCCAGCACCCGCTCAAGAACCCAGTCGCGGCGACCGTCCAGCCCGGGACGCGCGGCCATCACCAGGCTTTCGCGCACCGTCAGGTTGGGGAACATGCCGCGGCCTTCCGGCACATAGCCGATGCCGCGGCGGATCACCTGGTGCGCAGCGCTGCCGGTGAGGTTCTCGCCCCTGATCCGCACCTCGCCACTGCGCGGCGGGGTCAGGCCGAGCAGCGAGCGGATGGTGGTGCTCTTGCCCACGCCGTTGCGCCCGAGCAGGGCCAGGGTTTCCCCTGGCGCAATGTGCAGGTCGACGCCATGCAGCACATGGCTGTTGCCGTAGAAGGTGTGCAGGCCGCGCACTTCGACCAGCGGGGTTGCTGCCGTTGTCGTGCTCATCAGAATTGCTCCTCGCCGTCGCCCAGATAGGCTTCCTGCACCGCAGGGTCGTTACGCACCTGCTCCAGCGGACCGCTGGCCAGCATCTGCCCGTTGACCATCACGGTCAGGGTCTTGGCGATGCTGAACACCGCGTCCATGTCGTGCTCGACCAGCACCAGCGAGTAGTCGCGCGCCAACTCGGCGAGCAGCTCGACCACCCGGCTCGACTCCTCCTTGCCCATGCCGGCCATCGGTTCATCCAGCAACAGGAAGCTCGGCTCGGTGGCCAGCACCATGCCGATCTCCAGCTGACGCTGTTCGCCATAGCTCATGGAGCTGGCGGTGCTGTGGCCCTTGCTGCTCAGGCCGCAGGCCTGCAGGGCTTGCTCGGCGCGCTCGCGCACCAGCGGGTAGCTGTCGCTGCGGCGAAAGAAACGGAAGGAGTTCTTCATCCGCGACTGCGCGGCGAGCAGGCAGTTTTCCAGGCAACTGAAGCTGGGAAAGATATTGGTGCGCTGAAAGCTGCGCCCCACCCCCAGGTGCGAGACCTGGTTCGGCGCCAGGCCGGTGATGTCCTGGCCATTGAAGATCACCTGGCCGCTGCTGGGGCGCAGATGGCCGGAAAGCAGATTGACCATAGTGCTCTTGCCCGCGCCGTTGGGGCCGATGATGGCGTGGATCTCGCGCGGTGCGACCTGCAGACTGATGTCGCTGACGGCGCGCAGCCCGCCAAAGTGCTTGCTCAGGCCGCGGGTTTCCAGAATCAATCCGCTCATTGTTCGGTCTCCTGTTGGATCGTGCCGGCCAGCGGCGCTTTGGTGGTCTTGCTCGATTTGCGTTGCGCCAGTTGCAGCAACAGGCCGGCGATCCCGCGCGGCAGCAACAGCACCATGGCGATCACCACCACGCCCATCGGCAGCTCCCAGTGCGGGGTCAGGCTGGCGAACCAGTGATGCAGGCCCTCGAAGGCGAAGGCGCCGAGAATCGGCCCGAACAGGCTGCCCATGCCGCCGAGAATCACCATCACCAGGATATGCGCCGACATCTGCCAGCTCAGTTGGCCGGGGCTGACGAAGCCGTACTGGGTGGCCGAGAGCATGCCGGCGTAACCGGCGATGGTGCCGGCGATGACGAAGGCCGCCAGCTTGTAGAACAGCGGATTGAAGCCCATGGCCCGCACCCGCTGTTCGTTCTCCTTGATGCCCAGCAGTACCCGGCCGAAGGGCGCACGGAGGAAGGTGCGCAGCAGGACGAATAACAGCGCCAGCGAGGCCAGCACCACATAGAACAGGGTGGTGCGGTTCTCCAGGTCGAGCAACTGCACCCCGGCGATGGCCACCTCGGGTTTCATGAACAGGTAGGCGCCGTCCGAACCGCCGGCGAAGGACGCATCGTGGAACAGGTAATAGAGCATCTGCGAGAAGGCGATGGTCACCATGATGAAGAAGATCCCCGAGGTGCGGATGATCAGTACCCCCATCAAGAGTGCGGCCAGGGCGCTGACGCCCAGGCACAGCGGCAAGGCGACCCAGATGCTCAGCGCTTCGTATTCCGGGGCCAGCAGCACCAGGGCATAACCGGCCATGCCGAAGAAGGCCGCCGAGGCCAGGCTGACCATGCCGCTGACGCCGACCAGCAGGTCGAGGCCGAGGGCGACAATGGCCAGGATCATGATGCTGGTCAGCTGCTGGAGATAGAAGTTGTGCTGTTCACCGGCGAGCGTTGCGCCGAACAACGGGTAAGCGGCCATCAGCAGCAAAAACAGCGCGAGCAGCAGCTGGATCGGGCGAGGTAATGCGTGCATGAGAAAATCCCCGAAATGGTTATTAGGCGAACAGCCCGCGCGGCTTGAACAACAGCACCACGGCCATCAGCACGTACACGGCCATGCCGGCGTATTGCGGCACCAGCACCGCGCCCCAGGTGGCGGTCAGCCCGACCAGCAAGGCGCCGAGAAAGGCCCCGCGAATCGAGCCCAGGCCGCCGATGACCACCACCACGAAGGCGATGATCAGGATCTGGTTGCCCATGCCCGGATACACCGAGGACACCGGCGCGGCGATCATTCCGGCGAAGGCGGTCAGCGCCGCACCGGCGGCGAACACCAGGGTGTAGATCAGGCGGATATCGATGCCCAGGCACTGGACCATCTCGCGGTTGCTCGAGCCGCCGCGGATGATCATGCCCAGGCGGCTGCGTTGCAGGACCAGGTACATGGCCAGGGCGATCGCCGCGCACACCGCGGAGATGAACAGGCGGTACACCGGGTAGTCGAGGGTTTCGGTGAGCTGGATCGAACCGCTGAGCACTGCCGGGATGGCCACGCTGTGCACGTCGTTGCCCCAGACGATGCTGCGCAGCGAGTCGATGACCATGATCAGGCCGAAGGTCATCAACACCTGGTCGAGGTGCTCGCGGCGGTACAGCGCCTGGATCAGGAAGCGCTCGATCAGCACCCCCAGCGCCGCCGCCATGGGCACGCCGAGGAGGATGGCGAGAAACAGATCGCCGACCAGTCCGGTCAACCAGTACACCAGGTACGCGCCGACCATATAGAGCGCGCCGTGAGCCAGGTTGATGATGTGCATGATGCCGAAGATCAGGGTCAGGCCGCTGGCGATCAGAAACAGCAGCAGGCCGTACTGCAGACCGTTCAGGGTTTGGATGAGCAAGGTGGAGAAATCCATTGAAGCTACCTGTGCGAAGGGAGACAGACGCCCACCATGGCGGCGGACATGGGCAGCGCCCCTCTCCCTCATATAGGAGAGGGGCTGGGGAAGAAGACTTCCCACTTCCTCAGTTCATTTTGCATCCCGGTGCCGGATCGGACAGCGCCTCGGCAGCGGTACCGACCACCACGCTGGTGCCGCCCTTCACTTCGCGCAGGTAGATGTTCTGCACCGGATTGTGCGCCTTGGAAAAGCTCCACTCACCGCGCGGGCTGTCGATCCGCGCCTGCTCCATCGCGGCGATCCAGGCTTGGCGGTCACGGCTGTTGCCGCCCACCGTTTGCAGCGACTGGGCCAGCAGTAGGCCAGTGTCGTATCCCTGCACCGCGTAGACGTCCGCCTCCTTGGCGAACTTCTGCCGGTAGGCCTCGCGGAACGCCAGGTTCTTCTCGGCTGCCAGACTCTCGGCATAGTGCAGGGTAGTCAGCAGGCCCTCGGCCGCCTGGCCCTGGGCCGTCAGGGTGCCCTCGGTGAGGAAGCCCGAGCCGAGCAGCGGGATCTTGCCCTGCAGGCCGGCCGCCGCGTAATCCTGGACGAACTTGGCGGCACCGCCACCGGCGAAGAATACGAACACCGCGTCCGGCTTGAGCGCGGCAATCTCGGTGAGCTGGGCCTGGAACTCCACTTCCGGGAAGGGCACATAGATCTCCTTGAGCACCTTGCCACCGGCCTGTTCGAAGCCCTCCTTGAAGCCGTCCACCGACTCGGTGCCGAAACCGTAGCGCCAGGCCAGGGTGACGACATTCTGGTAACCACGGTCGACGGCCACCTGACCCATGGGGTAGGCGGTCTGCCAGGAGCTGAAGGAGGTACGGAAGATGTTCGGCGCGCACAGCAGGCCGGTGGCCGCGTTGAAGCCTGCGTTGGGGATGATCAGCGGCACGCCGGTCTCCCGGGCGACCTTGACCGCGGCCATGCCAACGCCAGAATGCACCGGGCCAACCACCACGTCCACGTTGGCGCCGGACACCAGGCGCTGCATATTCTGCACCGCCTTGCCTGGGTTGGCCTCATCATCGACCACCACGTACTCGACTGGACGCCCGCCAAGCTGGTCGCCGTACTGCTCAAGAGCCAACTTCAAACCATTGGTAGTAGCTTCACTTGGCGCGGCGTATGTGCCGCTGTAGGACATCAAAAGGCCAATCTTGATAGGCTCGTCCGCCTGGGCCATACCGCACAGGGCGGTGAGCAGGGCGCCGGCCAGCAGGCGGTGGGCGGTGGGACGGCTTTCTTTATTCTTGTTCATGATGACTCTCCAGGACTGCGATGCTGTTGTTGTCGGTTATGGCCCGCCTACCGGCGGCCCGGCCGCCGTGAGGCGGCGGCTTACAGCAGGTTCCAGGTGTAGTTGAAGATCAGGCGGTTCTCGTCGATGTCGGTGCGGTAGTTGGAACGCGCGATGACGTTGCGTACCTTCACGCCCAGGCCCTTGAGCGAACCGCTCTGCACCACGTAACCGACGTCCAGGTCGCGTTCCCACTCCTTGCCCTCGAAGCCGCGGCCGGTGTCGACGTTGTCGCCGGTCAGGTAGCGCACCCCGGCGACCAGACCCGGCACGCCCATGGCGGCGAAGTCGTAGTCGTAACGCACCTGCCAGGAACGCTCGTCGGCCGCGTCGAACGCGAAGGTCGGTAACTCGTTGCCCAGCGGGGTTTCGTTGGCGAACACCCGTGGCAGGCCGTGGTCGCCGAACATGGCCTGGTAGCCGAGATAGAGGGTATGCCCGCCATGCTTGGCCGAGAGCAGGGAGTAAAAGGCCTGGTTGTCGATCTCGCCCGCCAGTTGCTTGCCGTCTTCGGCGGAGTCGAAATAGCCCAGGTTGGCACCGAGCACCCAGTCGCCGAGCGGCTCACTGTGCTTGAGGCTGAAGTGGCGCTGGTTGTAGATATCCTCCAGCTGGGCATACCAGGCGCCGACCGAGGTGCGGTTGGCGTTGAAGGCGTAGTCGGCGCCGCCATAGTTGAAGCGGTCCGTGGTGATCTGCCCGCCGCCATTGCGCAGCGGGACGAAACCGAGCATGGCACCCAGCTCCCCGTCGCCGGCCTCGTTGCGCAGGCTGGTGGAGCGCAGCTGGCCGCCCTGCAGGGTCAGACCGGCGATCTCGTTGGAGACGATGCTGGCGCCCTGGTAGGTCATCGGCAACAGGCGGGTATCGACGGTGTACAACACCGGCAGCATCAATTGCTGTTCGCCGATCTTCAGCTCGGTCTTCGACACCCTGACCTTCAGGGCCGCGCCCAGGCGGCTGTAGTCATCGGCCGCCCTGCCCTGGTCGGTTACCGGCAACAGGCCGGTGTTGACCCGATCCGAGCTGCTGTCGAGCTTGAGCCCGAGCAGGCCGATGGCGTCGACGCCGAAGCCGACCTGCCCCGGGGTGTAGCCGGATTTGACGTTGAGGATAAAACCCTGGGCCCACTCCTCGGCCTTGGACTGCTGGTTCGGCCCGACGATGCCGGAGAAGTCGCGGCTGAAGTAGTAGTTACGCGCTTGCAAAGTCGCTGTGCTGTCTTCGATAAAACTGCCCTCGGCAGCCAGGACGCTGAGCGGCAGGCTGGTTGTGGCGCACAGCAGGAGACGGACTACGTTCGGATATTGGCTCATCGTTTGGCTTACTCTTTTGTTGTTTTTTTATAGTGTTTTATGCCCCGCCCTTGCCGCACAAATGCCCGGCACCGCAAGTGGGCGGCCTTGTAACCACCTCGTCGCCCCGTCGGGCAACGCGGCCTAATAAACCGGACCGGGTGCTCTGCACTCATCCACCCTTCAGGCATGCTCAAAAGAACAGGCAGCTACTTACCCTCGCTTTTTTTGAATGACTCACTCATTTGCTGGGTGATGTTGCTGCACGAATGGACCCTCGACCTCAATGCACACCATCGAGATCAGCTTTCTTGGATACCGGTACAGTAATCGTTGATCTTGGGGAGCCGATCTTTGCTGGCTAGCCAGCTGTCTATTGGACGTGGTGAGTGCTTGCGATAGACGCCCCACCGTCTTCAGGCAAGTGCCTCAGATAGTCGAGTCCCAGGTTCATTGCCATGGCCCATTGTTATTGTTTCAACAGTACAAAGACTAAAAGCCTGGGCCCTCAGAAAATAGCCACTTTTTGCACTCCTGCATCCGTTTTCTGCAATCAGGTCAACCACATATGGGAGTAAATAATGAGATGAACCGCCCCGGCTTCCCCGGAGGCTCCAACTCTTGAGAGGATGGAGCCATGAAATCATCGACGAAGTATTCCCCTGAAGTCCGTGAGCGGGCGGTTCGGCTTGTAGTGGAGCACCAGGACGACCATGAGTCGGAGTGGGCTGCGATCTGCTCGATTGCCGCCAAAATCGGTTGTACTGCTGAAACGTTGCGCCGCTGGGTGCGCCAGACCGAACGCGACAGCGGCAAACGTGAAGGCCAGACCACCAGCGAACGCGAGCGGATCAAGTCCCTGGAGCGTGAGGTGCGTGAGTTGCGGCAGGCCAACGAGATCCTGCGCAAGGCGTCCGCATATTTTGCTCAGGCGGAGCTCGACCGCCGCTTCAAGCCATGAAGATGTTCATCGACGAACACCGTGCGGTTTATGGAGTCGAGCCGATCTGCCGGGTGCTGCCGATCGCTCCATCGACCTACTACGCGCATGCACGCTGCCAGACCGACCCCGAGCGGCGCTCTCGGCGAGCACGACGTGACGATGTGTTGAGCACGCATATCCAGCGGGTCTGGGACGGAAACTTCCACGTCTACGGTGCGCGCAAGGTCTGGCGCCAACTCAGGCGTGAAGGCGTGGTAGCGGCGCGCTGTACGGTGGAGCGACTGATGCGTCGGCTGGGGCTCAAAGGCGTCGTACGCGGCAAACCGGTCAAGACCACCGTCAGCGACAAGGCGACTCCGTGCCCGCTGGACAAGGTCAATCGCCAGTTCCGCGCCGAGCGGCCAAACGCGCTCTGGGTATCGGACTTCACCTACGGTGTGCCCGGAGTTCAGGGTGAGCATGGATGCTCAAATGAACCACGAGTCTATCTGGAATGTTGAACTGGGAACTCATGATGAGGAACCAAACACCCCATCGACTGTGACGGTGGTGAGTCTGAGCG
>NZ_MULM01000105.1:0-27974 GCF_002029345.1 Pseudomonas sp. VI4.1 | reverse complement strand
TTGCCTGTGCGCCGTTCCCTAGCCAAGCATTCAGGATTCATCGATGAAAACCATTTCTTTGCTGGCAAGCCTGTTCGGCTGCCTGTCCGTTAACGCCTGGGCGCAATCCACGGTCGAGCTCGCCCCCATCACTGTTGATGGAGAGGCGGCGGCTGAGCCGGGCCTGAGCCTCGATCAGTCCAGCGGCATGGCCTCGCGCCTGGGCCTGAGCCTGCGCGACACCCCGGCCTCGGTGGCGATCGCCAACGCAACGACATCGAGCGGCCACGGTGCGCAAAACTTCCAGGACGCCGCCAACACCTTGCCCGGCGTGAATGCCAGTGCACCGCCGGGCTTCGGCGGCTTCGTGTCCTACCGGGGTTTTACCAGCAGCCAGATCACCCAGATGTTCAACGGCATCAACGTCTCCGGCGGTCTCGCCCGGCCGGTGGATGCCTGGATCTATGACCGGGTGGAACTGGTCGGTGGCCCATCGTCATTGATCAATGGCGCCGGCGCCGTGGGCGGTTCGCTGAACTACGTGACCAAACTGGCCACCCGTGCCGAGCAGGCCGTCGAAGGTCGGGTCAGCTACGGCACTTACGACGCCACCGAAACCGCCTTCGGTCTCAACCACGCCCTGAGCGAGGCCGGCGCGAACGTGCAGCACTACGCCCGCCTGGACGTCAGCCACAACACCGGCAACGGCTACATCGACCGCCAGGAGCGCGATGCCTGGAGCGTGGCGTTTTCCCTGCTCAGCGACCTGACACCGAACCTGTCCCACACCCTGGCCCTGGAATATCAGGACGAGCACGAAGACAGCCCTTACTGGGGCACACCGGTACTCAATCCCAAGGCCGGCGAACTGAAAATCGACCGGCACAACCGCTTCAACAACTACAACGTCGAGGATGGCCGCTACGAACAACGGACGATCTGGGTCCGCTCGATCATCGACTACCGGATCAACGACAGCACCAGCCTGCGCAACACCCTCTATCACCTCGACAGCCAGCGCGACTACCGCAACCTGGAAACCTACCAGTACAACGCCGACAACAGCGCGGTGAACCGCTCCACGGCGTATCAGGTGCGACACCAGGGCGAGCAGAACGGCAACCAGTTCGAACTGCGCCACGACAACCGCCTGTTCGGCCTGGAGACCACCTGGTCCGGGGGTTTCGAATACAAGGTCAACCAGACCACCAATTCGCCGCTGAACGTCAAAGGCGCCAGCACGGTCGATCCGGACAATCTGCAGCCGGGGCATTTCTACGACATACCTGGCACCCGACCGGGGTTCGTCAGCGACAAGACCAACCAGGTCACCACCAAGGCCTTGTTCGTCGAAAACCGCCTGGCGCTGACCGACAAGTTGGCGTTGCTGACCGGCCTGCGTTACGACGACATCGACCTGGACGTGACCAATCACCGGGAAGTGATCGCCAGCAATCCCCGGCACGTGAAACGCAGCTGGGAGCCGGTGACCGGTCGAGTCGGCCTGACCTACCAGTTCATTCCCGCCGCCAACGTCTATGTGCAATACAGCACCGCCGCCGAACAGCCCAATGGTACCCAGGACTTCGACGTATCCACCGGCAAGCAGTGGGAAGTGGGCAGCAAGTTCGATTATCTGGACGGGCGCGGGTCGGCGACGGTGGCGGCGTATACGATCGAGCGCAAGGACTTCGCGGTGACCGATCCACTGGACCCGACCCTTAGCATTCCAGTGGGGCAGCAGACATCCAGGGGCATTGAGTTGGCCAGTTCGTTGCGCATCACCGACAGGTTGCTGGCCGAGGGCAACTTCGCCTGGGTCGATGCCCGGTACGACGCATTCACCGAGAAGAACGCCGCAGGCGTGGTGGTTTCCCGCGAAGGCAATACACCGACCAACGTGCCGGACCGGGTCGGCAATCTGTGGCTGACCTATGACTTCGCGCGGCAATGGCGAGGCGGCGTCGATGCGCGGTACGTGGCTTCGGTATTTGCCGACAGCGCCAATACCCTGACTGTGCCGTCATACACGCTGTTTGGCACATTCCTCAGCTATAAGGTCGATCAGCACACCACCGTCACTGGCCGCGTGCGCAACCTGACCAACGAGGTGTATGCCGAGTTTGCCCATGTGTCGCCGGCGTATTACCTGGGGACACCGCGGACCTTCGAGTTGGCAGTACAGACAAGGTTCTAAAGCAAAGGCAAAAGCTTCGTCGGAACGCCGCCCGGAGCAAGCCCACTCCCACATTGATATCTGTCGTACACAAAATTTGTGTTCGCAGGAGATCTAATGTGGGCGGGCTTGCTCGCGAAGGCGGCATCAGCTCACTGCATCACTTCAGTTCGGCAGCCACCTTATCCGCCACATCCTTGGGCACCCAAGCCCGCCACACATCCGGGTGCGCCTTCATGAACGCCTCCGCCGCCTGCCGTGGCGCGGTGTGTTTTTCGCTCATCTCGGCCAGGGCCTTGTTCAACGGGTCGATCGGAAAATCGACCTTGCTGAAAAACTCGGCAATCTGCGGGTACTGTTTCTGGAAGGGCGTGGACACGCCGATGGACAGTTTCGAGGCCAGCGAGCGCGTCGGTTTCGGATTCGGGTTATCGGCGTCGGTCAGGGTTTTCCAGGCGTCGGCATCGAACGGCGGCTCTTGCAGCTGAATCAGCTTGAAGCGGCCAAGCAATGGCGTCGGCGACCAGTAATAGAACAGGACCGGCTTGCCGCGGCGAATCGACGAACTGATCTCCGCATCCAGTGCCGCCCCCGAGCCGCTGCGAAAATTCACATAGCTGTCGTCCAGGCCGTACGCCTTGAGCTTCTGCTTGTTGACCACTTCCGAGGTCCAGCCGATCGGGCTGTTGAGGAAGCGCCCCTTGCCCGGGGTTTCCGGATCGCTGAACACGCCCTTGTATCTGGGCAGGTCGCTGACGCTGCGCAGGTCCGGCGCCAGTGGCTTGATGCCCCTGGCCGGGTCGCCCTTGATCACATACTCCGGCACCCACCAGCCTTCGGTGCGCCCTTGACCGTATCGCCCAGGCTCACCACTTTGCCTTCGGCCTCGGCCTTGACCCACACCGGGCTGCGACCGGCCCATTCCTCGCCAATGACCTGGATATCATTGTTGGCCAGGGCGGTTTCCAGGGTGATGGTCGTCCCCGGCAAGGTATCGGTCGGCAAGCCGTAGCCCTTCTCGACGATGATCCGCAGGATGTCGGTGATCAGGCTGCCGCTTTCCCAGTTCAGGTCGGCAAAATGGATCGGCGCCTGGGCAGCGATCACCGGAACGGGTGAAGCCAACAAACCGAACGCGACCAGGGTGGCGGCCAGCAGCCGTCGAAATCCGTTCATGGTTTTGCACCTCGTGCTGTTCACAGCAATGGCAGGATGGCCTGGCAGAAGACCGCAAAGCCTCTGAATACTCAGTCAACTGACTGTAGTAGAGGTTCCTGCTTTCGAAGGCATTACTCGCTGGCCTTGAACGTCACCAGTTCACCCTTGCGCCATTTGGCAGCCTTGGCGGTAACGGCTTTCAGGGTTTTGGTCAGGCCCTCCTGCAACTGCTGGTGGGCAGCAAACACCATCACCACGCTGTGTCCTTCCTTGAACAGGATCCCGTGCCCGTCGACGCTGGTCACGAACGCGTAATCGCCCAGCCCGTAGACCGTCAGCTTGATATCGCGGAACTTGATGTCCAGCTTGCCGCCTTCGCGGCTGGGCAGTACGGAGGCGCTGAAATGATCGCCGACCTTGAGCTTGAGCCCTGGCTTGTCGTCTACCACCAGCGCTGACTCGGTATCGATTTCGGCAATGTAAATGCCTTCAGCGTTCTGTTCGGTGATGTAGACGAAACGTGACTGGAACTGTTTGACCAGCTTTGCGCGCAAATCACCCAACACGAACAAGGCATGCATATCGAGATTACTTACTGCCAAGGAAACATCCCCACATCTGAAAATGATGCCGCACACGGAAAAAGCGCACAGCAGAAAAAAGCGGCAATGCCGAGGGTTTAGCCAAATGACCCGGTTGAAATCCTGAGGATGGCTGAGCGCTCATCCACCGCGAGGCGTGAAAAGACTACTGGAATGTCATTCGCGTCGTCCTGCCTGGCGTTCGTCAGAGGTTGAAGGAAAACGCCCTGCTAACGGTCAGAAAAAACGGATTACTAACTTTAGGGAAAAAACGCTAAAAAAAAAGCACTTTTCTGACATATCACCAGCAAAAAATTGCTTTAGATAAACATCAATCGCCCACCAGTGGTGGTGATTCTAGAGCAGCGATGCTCACCGAGACTAGCCAAAACGAAGTACACGCGTCGGCAAAACTACGAAAAGGACTTCCCATGTGCACACTGACCCACTTCGCTCAACCTCAGCCATTCTACACCAGCGACCCGGCGCCCCGGCCCCCGACGGTGTTCCCGCCCCATGACTTTCCCGCGCCGCCTCCTGTCGCACTGCGATTCCAGGTGGTTCTGGCGGGCAATGCCTTCTTCCATATCAAGGACATCGCCACGGGCCATGTAAGGGGTTTCCGCGGCGACCATAACGAAGCCTGCGCCCTCGCCCGCGCCCTCGAGTCACGCATTTGACCTTCACCCCCCTGGACGTTTCGTCATGCCGGCGACTTAACTCAGCCGCCGGCAGGCAACTACTGCCATACTGGCCGATCAAACGAACCGCAACCCCAGGGCGGGCGGCGTTCCACACCATAATATTTCCAAGGGAAGGCGGCTACGTGACGGAATTTGATATCGGTGAATTTTTTATCCGGGGCGAAGCCAGAGAGGTCGAAGGCGAATTCCAGGCAGTCATTATCATGCGCGCCAAACCACCGCTGACCACCGTGACCTATCACCAGGTCGAGAAGGATCGCTGGTTCAAGACCTCCGACGTCGCCGCCATCGCCGCCCAGGAAGCCGCCAAAGCCCTGAAGCTTGCCGTCGATGAAGGCGCATTGAAAGCCTGATCAGCCGTTTGCAGTCTATGCTCATTCCTGCTTTCGAACATCGCTATCGAACTCCTGAAGCGCGGCTCCCTCAGATGCAATGAAGCCGCACCTCAGATCTCGCATCCGCGTGACCAGTAAGGAGATGAAGATGGATTCACCTACACACGACTTGAAAGGCTTGTTCGACCAACTCGGCCTGGATTCCACCGAGAAAGCCATCGACGATTTCATCGCCAGCCATTCCCCGCTGCCCGATGACAAGAAACTCATCGATGCCGAGTTCTGGACACCGCAGCAAGCCGGCTTCCTGAAAGAGCAATTGCGCGAAGACGCGGATTGGGCGCGGGTGGTCGACGACCTCAACCTGCGCATGCATCAAGTTCACTAGCCTTTGATTCAATGCAGGCTGTCGGGTGTTCCGGCGCTCAATTGCGCCAGCCAGGCAGCCCTGCACTCTTGCGCCTCTTCGCGACTGGAAAACGCCGTCCCCCGGCGCTCGCCATCCAGCAGCACCACCCAGCAGACTCTCTGACCCATCGCACGCAAGCTGGCGGGCACACCGCTGCCAATCATCACCGCTACATCGACCCTGCCTTGCATGCTGACCTCGTGAATTTCATTAGCCACCTAACTATGTAGGCAGAATAATGAGTCCATTCACAAAGAAACAGTCACAGGCGTGCACATCTTTTTTGCGCAACAAGTAACAATAAGATGCTCAGCGCGGCTTTTCCGGCTGGTAGCCCAGGCGCAGTCCACCCCAGTGCCGGCCCTTGAGCATGATCGGCACCGAGAGATCGTGCATCAGCTCACCGGTGTCGCGGGTATAGGTTTGCAGCAGCACGGCCTGTTGATGGCTGCCACAGCGCAGCCCGGTGCGGTCGGCGAACTTGCGTTTGGTGCGGTTGTTCAGGCTGTCAACCTGCGCGTCGCCGGTCAATGGCTGGCTGAAGGCCTTGTTATGGGTCGGTACATAGCCTTGCTGGGTGCAGGCAATGGCGAACACCAGGCCTTCATGGCGCGGCAGCAACGATTCCTGGATCGCCGGCAGGACCTGATCGGTGTAGCGATCGAAACGGGTCTGGTATTTGGCCGGGCTGGTGTTGGGGATCGTCTGGTAATTGCGATCGAACAGGTCGTCGAGGCTGACTCGGCCTTCGTCGATATCCGCTTCGAAACGCGCCGCAATCCGGCTCGCGCCTTCGCGGGCCAGGTCATAAATGCGCTGGTGATAGTCATCCAGCCCGACTTCGGCCAAACGCTCGCTGATGGTTTCGGCCTGACCCTCCATTTGCACGGCCGCCTGGGCCAGGCGGCGGGTCTGTTGGTCGCTGACCGCCAGATCGCTGCGCATCTGTTCGATGGCGTGGAACAGGCTGTCGAGTTGCTCGCGGTTGGTCTGCGCACCCTTGGCGATGTCCCCCACCTGGCTTTCGACGCCTGCCGCCAGACGCGCGATGTTGTCCAGATGCTTGCCGGTGTGCTCGACCTGTTCGACGCCGGTGTCGAGGTCACTGGACAGCTGGCGGATCTGCTCCACCACTTGCGCAGTGCGCTGCTGGATATCGGCGACCATCTCCCCGACTTCGCCAGTGGCGATCGCCGTGCGCGCGGCCAGCCCGCGAACCTCATCGGCCACCACCGCAAAACCGCGACCGTGCTCCCCGGCACGGGCCGCCTCGATTGCCGCGTTGAGTGCCAGCAGATTGGTCTGACTGGCGATCGACTGGATCACCAGGGTCACCCGCTGGATCTCGTCGCTGCGCAGGCTCAGGGCTTCGATCAGCTCCCGGCTGTTGCTGGCGCGCTGGCTGAGCTGATGCATGCGGGCAATGGACTCGATCAGCTCCGTGCGCCCTGTCGCGCTGCTGCGGTGAGCCTCGCTGGCCGCACTCAGGGCTTGGTGGCTGAGGGTCGAAGTGGCTTGTTCGGTGGCGATCATCACTTCGGCATTGCTGACGATCCGCGCGGCGGCACCGAGTTGCGATTGCAGCCTGTCGGCCAGTTGCTTGACCGAATAGGCGACGCCGGCGGCCGACAGTGCGTTATGACTGGTGGTGTAGGAAAGATCGCGAGTCAACTCGCCAAGGGCGTCGGCGTTGTCGGCAGGAGGTTGGGTGATGGGTCGCGAGCGCAGGCGCGGCAGCCAGATAATCAGCACGGCCAATGGCAGGCCAAGATAAAGCGAGCCGCCACCCAGCGCCATGCCACACAACAGGAGCATCAGGGCGATGCTTTGCAGGGTCGGCGTGAGCCACCGTTTTTTCGGCAGAAGTACGGCTGCGGGCACTGCCGCGGCCAGAGACCCGTCTTGCTTCATCGTTGTCACCCCATGCAGCTTCTAATTGTTGTGTCCGCATTAAACGCCACTACAAGGCCATTATCTATGGTCCGTTAGTCGTGGGCGTTGCAGCAGATCAATAGAAGTGCGCGGGGTTTTTCGCAGACGTCGAAAAGCATCGCGGGCAAGCCCGCTCCCACAAGGTATGCATGAACCTGTGGGAGCGGGCTTGCCCGCGATGGGGGCGCTACTGAATCGCGCTACTGAATCAGGCCTGACGCTGGTGCTTGTCGATCTGCTCGTGACGCTCTTGAGCTTCGATGCAGTACTTGGTGGTCGGGCTGATCAGCAGGCGCTTGAGGCCAATGGCCTCGCCGCTGTCGTCGCACCAGCCGAAGCTGTCTTCCTTGATGCGCTCCAGCGCCTGTTCCAACTGAGGCAGCATGCGCTGGTCGCGATCGATCGCGTTCACCAGCCAGGTGCGCTCTTCTTCGACAGACGCAGCGTCAGCCGGGTCGGCCGGCGTATCCAGGCTCTCGATGGCGATGCGGTTCTGTTCGATGCGCTCGTGGGTTTCGACTTTCATGTTCTGCAACAGCTCGGAGAAAAAAGCATGTTGCTCGGCATTCATGTAGTCATCCGCCGGCATGGCCAGCAACTTGTCCTTTGTCATTGATTTCTCTATAAAAAAACGTGCATTAAGGCGAATAAGGGAGCGTTCCGGCGGACCTGGTCGGTCAGCGGAAAGGCGCCAGTTGTTCCAAGCGCCACCCGGCACTCAATTTACGAGGGGCGGCAGTCTAAGGCCGACTTGAGGCCTCAGCAACTGAAAAGACAGCGAATTCGTCCGACAAAGCCCCGAAAGTGCTCTATGGCAGGCTATGCGGTGGTTATCGGAGTGCGTTTATAGCAAGAAATTCCATCGAGCGGCTTTACAGAGAAGACAAACGGCTGCGCCACGCGGGTCAGGCGTGGCGCTTTTTGCGGTTTGCTTCGGTTTCAGCGCTTGAGTTTACGCTTGTTGCGGTATTGGTCGATCACCACCGCTAACACAATGATCAAGCCCTTGATGATGTCCTGAATATACGCATCAACCCCGACAAAGGTAAAGCCGCTGGCCATCACCCCGAGGATCAGTGCGCCGATCACGGTGCCGGTGATGCGCCCCACCCCACCGGCCAGGCTGGTGCCGCCGATCACTGCCGCGGCAATCGCGTCCAGCTCATACGACATGCCCATCCCCGCCTGCCCGGTCGCCGCGCGTGCCGAAGCCACCACCCCTGCCAGGCCGGCAAGCAGCCCGGCGATGCTGTAGACGATCACCAGATGGCGCTTGACGTTGATCCCCGAGGTGCGCGCCGCCTGCATGTTGCCGCCGATGGCATAGGTGTACTTGCCGTACTTGGTGTAACGCAACGCGATGTGAAAGATCACCGCGACCACCAGGAAAATCACCACCGGCATCGCGCCGTGGCCGATGGCGGTGTAGGAGTCCGACAGCATGCTCACCGGCTGCCCTTCGGTGTAGTAACTGCGCCAGGCCGCGCGCCGATACCATCATGCCGAGGGTGGCAATGAACGGTGGGATGCCGGTGATGGCAATGATGCTGCCGTTGATCGCCCCCGCCAGCAACCCCACGCCAAGCCCCGCGATCACCGGAATCCACACCGGCAAGTCGGTCAGCGAGGGGAACACCGCCCGGGTAAAGTCGGAGGTCTGGGCCAGGCTGGCGGCGATCATCGCCGACAGCGCCAGCACCGAGCCAGAGGACAGGTCGATACCGGTGGTAATGATGACCTGAGTGACGCCGATGGCCCAGCAGGCCGATGATCGACACTTGCAGGATCATCAGCACCAGGCGCTGGGAGTTCATCAGGAAGCTCTGGTCGCGCACGATCCAGCCGAACACTTCGAACACCAGGCCGATGCCGATCAGCACCAGGAAGATACTCAATTCGGTCGGAAAGCGCCGGCGACTCTTGACCGGTACCGTTGCTGGCTTGTTTTCCAGTATCGCGTTCATAACCCATCACCCTTCTATCGCGTCTTTGACGCTGGCCGAGCCAGCGCCGGCATCCATTAGTGAACCGCGGACATGCCCGAGGCCAGTTGCATCACCCGTTCCTGGGTCGCTTCGCTGCGGTCGAGGGTGCCCATCAGATCGCCCTCGTGCATGACCATCACCCGGTCGCTCATGCCGAGTACCTCCGGCAGTTCCGAGGAAATCATGATCACCGCCATGCCCTCGCTGGCCAGGTAGGAAATAAGCCGATAGATCTCGGCCTTGGCGCCGACATCGATGCCGCGGGTCGGCTCGTCGAGAATCAGGATTCGCGGGTTGGTCATCAGCCAGCGCGCCAGCAAGGCCTTCTGCTGATTACCGCCGGACAGCGTGTCGATGCACTGCTCGAGCGACGGGGTTTTCACCCGCAGCTTCTTGCACATGTCTTCGCACAAGGCGCGCAGGGCTTTTTGCTGGATGAATCCGTGGCCGGCGTAGTGCGGCAGCACGGCCATTTCCATGTTTTCCAGGACCGACAGGCACGGGAACAGGCCGCTGAGCTTGCGATCCTCGGTCAACAGCGCGAAGCCCTTCTCGATGGCCATGTGCGGATCGGTAATGCGCACCACCTCGCCATCCAGCCGCATCTCGCCACCGTCGCTCGGGGTGATGCCGAAGATCGCCTCGGCGACATTGGTCCGCCCCGAGCCCATCAACCCGGCGATGCCAAGAATCTCGCCGACATGCAGGTCGAAGGACACGTCCTTGAAAATGCCGTCGAGCTTGAGGTCGCGCACCGACAGCAACAGCTCGCCGATCGGCGTCTCGCGCACCGGGAACAGCTGGCTCAGTTCGCGCCCGACCATCATCGAAATCAGGCTGTCGCCGTCCATGCTGTCGGCCCGCTGCAGGCCGATGTAGGCGCCGTCACGGAACACCGCCACTTCATCGGCGATGCTGAACACTTCGTTCATCTTGTGGGTGATGTAGATGATGCCTTTGCCCTGGCGCTTGAGGTCGGCAATGATCGAAAACAGGTGGGCGACTTCCTTGTCGGTAATGGCCGAGGTCGGTTCGTCCATGATCAGGATGTCCGAGTCGTAGGACACCGCCTTGGCAATCTCGACCATCTGCCGCTCGGCGATGCTCAGGTTGCCGACCTGCTCTTCCGGGTCGAGGTCGATGCGCAGCCGCTCCAGCAGCTTCGCCGTGCAGCGGTGCATCTCGCGGTGGTCGATCATGTGCAGGCCGTTGAGCTGTTCCCGGCCAATCCAGATGTTCTCGGCGATGCTCATGTGCGGCATCAGGTTGAGTTCCTGGTGGATCATCGCGATCCCGGCCTGCAGCGCCGCCAGTGGCGTCTCGAACACCACCGGTTGACCCCGCAGGCGCAGTTCGCCGGCATCCGGCTGGTAGATGCCGGCGATGATTTTCATCAGGGTGGATTTGCCTGCGCCATTTTCGCCCATCAGCGCCAGCACGGAACCGGGGCGGACCCGCAGCTGCACATCGGACAGGGCCACCACACCGGGAAACCCCTTGCTGACGTTGATGATCTCCAGCAGGTACGGCTCATCGACAGGCATTGCAGTTGGCAGGACACCCACCATCGGGGGGCTCGAAGCGGTCGCTGAAGCGAACATGATCAGGTACTCCATCAGCAAGGTCGCGCTTGCCCCTTGCGTGCTTATTGTTGTTATTGAACGGAAGGACTATTTGAACTGGTCGACGTTGTCCGGGGTGATCAGGCGAAACGGCACCCACACCGCCGACTCGACCGGCTCGTTTTTCGCCATTTTCACCGCGGTGTCGATCGAGCCGTCAGCCTGGCCCTTGGCGTCCTGGAACACCGACGCCGCCAGCGCCCCCTTCTTCACCGCGTTCAAGCCATCCGGCGTACCGTCGACTCCGGCGATCAACACACTGCCCTTGGCCACGCCGGCCTGTTGCAGGGCCATCGCGGCACCGATGGCCATCTCGTCGTTGTTCGAGACCACGGCGTCGAACTTGCGGCCCTGGGTCAGCCAGTCGTTGACCAGGGTCATGCCTTTATCCCGCAGCCAGATGCCGGTCTGCTCTTGCTCGATCTTGATGTTCGGGTATTTGGCCAGCACCTCCTTGACGCCCTGGGTGCGGTTGGTGGTGGAATTGTTCGCGAGGTCGCCCAGCAGAATCACGATATCGCCCTTGCCGCCCATCTTGTCGGCCAGGTACTGCATCTGCATTTCGCCAGCCTCCCGATCGTTGGAGGCGACGGTAACCACGCCTTTGGGCAGGTTCAGGTCATCGGGACGACGGTTGACATAGACCAGCGGGATACCGGCCTTGACTGCGGCCTGGGTGATTTTTCTGGTGGCGGCGGTATCCACCGGGTTGACCACGATGGCGTCGACTTTCTGACTGATAAAGCTTTCCACCTGGCTCAGTTGCTTGACCACGTCGCTGCGTGCGTCTTCGAACTGCAGCTGGACGCCGTCGGGATAGGACTTGGCTTTCTGGTCCATGGATTCGCGCAGGTAGGTCAGCCAGGTGTCATCGAACTGCGACATGCTGACGCCGATCTTCATGTCGGCGAGCGCAGCGCCGCTGGCGAACATCAGGGACAGGGCAAGTGAGGCGAAACGGATCCTGGTCTTCATGAAAAGTCTTTCTCCACATTCTTGTTGGTTTTATGGATAAGGCGTGACGATTTCAGTGAACGGACGAGCGGGAAAAGCGTTGAAACGTAGCGCATGGCAGGGCGCTGGAAATGACTTTATTGGAAATTAATTTCCATATCAACTCATTTTAGAATTTTTCTATGATTTTATTCCATGAGGCCCGAACGGGCTCAATTCCACCACTAGCCGGCGTTCGGCACTGAGCCGCGCAGCGTCTAGCACGCGGGTTGTCGCCAGTGCATCACGGGCGTCCACGGGCAGTGGGCCACCGCTGTGTAACGCGGTTTGCAGCTGTAAATAGAACTGATTCCAGCAGCCTCGCTCGGAGGGCACCCGCTCGCGCTCCTCGCCCTGCTCGAACCAGCCCCAGCGACGATGCTCTTCAACGCCCCAGCGTTCGCCTTCGGACCTGGGTGTGAGCCCGGCGAGCGACGCTGCCTCCTGCCCGTCCAGACCGTCGACGCTGTAGCACCCCAGGGTGCCGGTCACCCGAAAGCGCGGCCCGGGGGTGTTTTGCCGACAACTGCCGCCCAGGTGCGAGGTCACGCCACTGGCGTGGGTCAGGGCCATGAAGAAGCCATCGTCGAAGGCCTGGCCCGGCTCCAGATAATCGAGTTCGGCATAAACCCGTTGCACCGGGCCGAACAACAGGAGCGCCTGATCCACCAGATGGCTGCCCAGATCGCGCAGGAAACCGCCGCCGCTGCCGTTGTTCACCGACTGCGGCGAGTAACGTTCGATCCGCGATTCGAAACGGCTGACCTGCCCCAACGCGCCAGACTCGATGAGTTTGCGCACCGTGAGGAAGTCCGAGTCCCAGCGCCGGTTCTGATAGACGCTGAGCCGCACGCCCTGGCGCTCGGCCATGGTGATCAGGGTTTGCGCCTGCTGCGCATCGGCGGCGAACGGCTTGTCGCTGACCACTGCCACACCGTGTTCGATACCGTCGAGCACCAGCGCCGGACGCCCCTTGAGCGGCGTCGACACCACCAGCACATCGATCCCGGCTTCCACCAGCTGGCCGATGCTGTCGAAGGCCGGCACGCCCGGATGCTCGGCCGCCAGCAACTGTCGGCGCTCCGGTGAGCGGGTCACCACCCCGACAAACTTCGCCGCCGGCAAACTGCTGATCAGCGGAGCATGGAAAAACCGGCCACCGTGGCCGTAACCGACAAGTCCGATACGCATGTGTGCATTCCTTCTTATTGTTCTGTAACCGCTTACTGGGTGAACACGGAATCTGTGGGAGCGGGCTTGCCCGCGATGGCGGCAGCACATTCAACATCATTGTTGCCAGTGACACCGCTTTCGCTGGAAAGCCAGCTCCTACAGGGGGAAAGGGGTTAGCCGTAGAAGTGGGGGCGGTCAGGGAGTGCGACCTTGACGATCTGGCCGCTGTTTTGCGCTTCGATGCAGGCATCCGCCGCCACTGCCGCGGCAAAACCGTCCCACGCCGAAGGCCCACCCACCTGCCCGGCCCGCACGCCATCGATAAAGGCCTGCAGCTCGACGTCATAGGCGGCGATGAAGCGGTCCTTCCAGTCCATCAGAATCGCGTTGGACAGCTTCGCGCCACTGCGCAATTGCACCTGTTGCGGCTCCGGCAGTTTGGCGATGCCGGTCTCCCCCACCACTTCGCACTGGATGTCGTAGCCATATTGGCAATTGACGAACACTTCGACGTCGATGCGCGTGCCCTTGGCGGTTTCCAGCAGCACGATCTGCGGGTCTTTCAAATGCGCCAGGGCTTTGCTGGTCTTGCGCGGGAACACCACCTGCACCGACACGTAGTCATCGTCGAGCAACCAGCGCAGCACATCCAGTTCGTGGATCAGCGTGTCGGTGATCGCCATGTCAGTCTTGTAGTTCTCACCCACTGTCGGGTTGCGGTGCGCGCAATGCAGCATCAATGGCTCGCCGATCTGGCCGCTGTCGATCACCGCTTTGAGTGCCCGATAACCTTCGTCGTACGGCCGCATGAAACCGACCTGGACCAGGCGTTTGCCGTAAGCCACTTCGGCGTCGACGATCTTGCGGCAGCCTTCGGCTGTGACGGCCAGCGGCTTCTCGCAGAACACCGGCTTGCCCGCGGCAATCGCCGCCAACACGAATTCTTCATGGGTCGGGCCCCAGGAGGTGACGAGAATGGCCTCGACTTCCGGCGCCTTGATCAGTGAGTGCCCGTCGGGATAGACCTCGGCGGTCAGCTTCAGCTCGGAAACGACGTTCGCCGCCTGCTGCAGGTTGATGTCGGTCACGGCAACGACCTGGCTATTGAGCAAGGTCTGGCTGCAACGACGGATGTGGTCCTGGCCGATGGCCCCGGTGCCGATGACGCCTAACTTCAATGACATGTGCGGACTCCTTGTGGTTGTTCGATTCAGGGCAATCAGTACTGACGGGCCTTGGCCAGTCGTTCGTTGAGGGTCTTGGCCACTTCGTTGGTGCGGGCACTGGTGGAGACTTGCGCCACGCCGACCCGCCACCACGACAGGTAGCCGTGAATCATGGTCTTGGGCAGGACCTTGATGTCGATCAGCGTCGACACCGTCTGCAAGCTCGCATCGGCCAGCGCGGCTTGCAGCTCTTCAACCGTGTTCACCTTGTAGGTCTTGCAACCGTAGGCCGCCGCGCTCATGGCGAAATCCACCGGCACGAAACCGCCGTCGAGCTTGCCGGTTTCCGGGTTGCGGAAACGGAACTCGGTGCCAAAGCTGTCCATGCCGTTGCCCATCTGCAGGTTGTTGATGCAGCCGAAGGTCATGTTGTCGAGCAGCACCACGTTGATCTTGCGTCGCTCCTGGATCGAGGTGGCCAGCTCCGAGTGCAGCATCATGTAGGAGCCGTCGCCCACCAGCGCATAGACCTCGCGCTCAGGCTCGGCGAGCTTCACCCCCAGCGCGGCGTTGACCTCGTAACCCATGCAGGAATAGCCGTACTCGACGTGGTAAGTGTTGACGCCCTTGCTGCGCCAGCTGCGCTGCAAGTCGCCGGGCAGGCTGCCGGCGGCGGCGACGATCACCGCGTCGTCGGCCAGGGTTTGATTGAGCACGCCGAGCACGCAGCTCTGGGTCAGGCAGGAGCCGGTCAGCTCGATGAATTCGCGCAGCACCGCCGGGTCCAGGTGGTCGTTGATTTCCGGAACGAAATCCTCGGCCTGGTATTGCACCTGATACAGGCGATCGACTTCCTCATCCAGCTGCGCCTTGGCCTGACGGGGTTGGTCGCCCCAGCCCGAGCGGTAATCGCCCAGAGCTTCGGCCAGTGCCTGCAAACCGGTTCTGGCATCTGCCAGCAGCTGCACGCCGTCGAGTTTCAGGGCATCGCAGGGGCTGATGTTGAGGTTGAGAAATTGCACCTGCGGATCCTGGAACAAGGACTTCGACGCCGTGGTGAAGTCGCTGTAGCGGGTGCCGATCCCGATGATCAGATCAGCGTCCCTGGCCAGCAGGTTCGCGGCCAGGCACCCGGTTTCGCCGATGCCGCCGACGTTCAGCGGATGGCTGGACACCACCGCGCTCTTGCCGGCCTGGGTTTCGGCAAAGGGGATCGCAAAGCGCTCGGCAAACGCCTGCAATGCGGCGTTGGCCCCGGAGTACTTGACCCCGCCGCCGCAGATAATCAGCGGTTTGCGCTTGCCTTTGAACAGCGCGAGCGCATCACCGAGCATCGCTGCAGTGGCCGGACGACGCTCGATGCGGTGCACGCGTTTTTGCAGGAAGTAATCCGGGTAGTCGTAGGCCTCGGCTTGAACGTCCTGCGGCAAGGCCAGGGTCACTGCGCCGGTTTCGGCGGGGTCGGTGAGCACGCGCATGGCGTGGATCGCCGCGCTCATCAGTTGCTCGGGGCGGTTGATCCGGTCCCAGTATTTGCTCACGGCCTTGAACGCGTCGTTGGTGCTGATGCTCAGGTCGTGGAACTGCTCGATCTGTTGCAGCACCGGGTCCGGCTGGCGGCAGGCGTAGACGTCGCCGGGCAACAGCAGCAAGGGAATGCGGTTGGCCGTTGCCGTCGCGGCAGCGGTCAGCATGTTCGCCGCGCCGGGGCCGACCGATGAGGAACAGGCGTAGATCTTGCGCCGCAGATTTTGCTTGGCGAAGCCGATGGCGGCATGGGCCATGCCTTGCTCGTTGCGGCCCTGATGGACGATCAGGTCACCGCTGTCCTGCTCCAGGGCTTGCCCCAGGCCGAGCACATTGCCGTGACCGAAAATGGTAAAGATCCCGGCGACGAATTTGCTTTGGACGCCGTCGACCTCGATGTACTGGTTATCGAGGAATTTCACCAGGGCCTGGGCCATGGTCAGTCTTGTTGTGGTCATGCTTGCACCTTCCTTTAAAGCCAAATCCGCTGTGCCTTGAAATGCGCTCCCACAGGGGATCTTTATCAGCCTTGAGTTTTTTGCAGGTGATCCATGCTCGCGCCGATCGCCTGCTCGATATCCGCCAACCCATGCACGCTCTCGGCAAACGGCTCGAACGACAGGTAGCCGCTGTACCCGCTGCTCAGCAAGGTGTCGATCTGCGCCGAGTTACCGAGAATGTCGCCCTCGCCCACCAGCACCCGATGGCCATCGCGAATGCTGTTCAGTGGCGCCTCGGCATCCTCGACCCCGGAGATGTGCACCAGCCCGGTCAGTTCAGGGAAAAACTCATGTTCGCCGGCCAGGTGATGGTGGAAGGTGTCGTGCACCAGGCGGAACACATCCAGCCCGCCGATGGCCTTGAGCGCGTCCACCGCCGTGCGTTTGCGGCGCAGCGAGCACTCTTCGAAACCCAGGGGCTCGATGAAACCGAGAATCCCGTGATCACGCAGGATCGGCGCCAGCTGTCTCAACGCCGTGCGCAGGCCTGACGCGCGCTCGGCTTCGCTGCGCGAGTCGGCGCGGTCGTTCAACGGGCACATGACCAAGCCCCGGGCGCCGCAATCACGGGCATAAGCGGCCAGCTTCAAGGCCTGCGCCCGGCGCTCGTCGCTCCACACATCGAAGGGGTACAGCGCATTGATTGACAGCACGCTGATGCCTTTGGCCGCGCACAACTCACGTACGTGTTCGGGTGCGGTGCCGTCCTCGATCTCGATGCCCTTGAGGTCGTTGCGGATCTCGATGGCGTCGGCCTTGAGGGTCACCGCCAGCTCGATGAACGCCGGCAGGGACAAACGGGGGGCGACCATACGGTTCAGGGCGAAACGCAGGGGTTTGCTCATTATTGTTGTGCTCCGCACAGGTGCATTATTTGGCTGTCGGCATGCTGAATTCAGGGCCCTTGGCGATGCTGTCGGGCCAGCGCTGCATCACGCTTTTGTAGCGACTGTAGAAACGGATGCCCTCTTCCCCGTAGGCATGGTGATCGCCGAACAGCGAGCGCTTCCAGCCACCGAACGAGTGCCAGGCCATCGGCACCGGGATCGGCACGTTGATGCCAACCATGCCGACCTTGATGTTGCGGGCGAAGGCGCGGGCAATGCCGCCGTCGCTGGTGAAACACGACACGCCATTGCCGAACTCGTGGGCGTTGATCAAGGCAACGGCGCTGGCAAAGTCAGGAACGCGGACAATGCCCAGCACCGGGCCGAAAATCTCTTGCTGATAGATGCTCATGTCCGTCGTGACCTGATCGAACAGGGTCGCGCCAACGAAGAAGCCGTTTTCAGCGCCCGGTACCTTGAACCCGCGACCGTCGACAATCAGCTGCGCGCCCTGGGCCACGCCCTCACCGATAAACCCTTCGACCTTGGCCTTGTGTTCGGCGGTCACCAGCGGCCCCATGTCGGTGTCGCCCTGCAGGCCGTTGCCGACCTTGAGCTGATCGATGCGCGGCAACAGTTTGGCAATCAATTGGTCGCCGACATCGCCCACCGCCACGGCAATCGAGATCGCCATGCAGCGTTCGCCGGCCGAGCCGTACGCCGCGCCGATCAAGGCATCTGCCGCTTGATCCAGATCGGCATCGGGCATGACGATCATGTGATTTTTCGCCCCGCCCAGCGCCTGCACGCGTTTGCCGCGGGCGGTGGCCTGCTGGTGGATGTACTCGGCAATCGGCGTCGAACCGACAAAGGAAATCGCCTCGATGTCCGGGTGTTGCAGCAAGGCGTCGACCGCCGCCTTGTCGCCCTGGACCACGTTGAACACACCGTCCGGCAACCCGGCTTCCGTCAGCAGGCGCGCCATCAGCAGGCTGGCGGACGGATCGCGCTCGGACGGCTTGAGGATGAAGCAATTACCGGTGACCAGCGCAAGCGGGATCATCCACAGCGGCACCATCACCGGAAAATTGAACGGGGTGACGCCGGCGCAGACTCCCAGGGGCTGACGCAGGTTCCAGTTGTCGATGCCGCCGCCGATGTTGTCGCTGAACTCGGTCTTGAGCAGGTTCGGCGCACCGCAGGCGTATTCGACGATCTCGATGCCGCGGGTGACTTCGCCCTTGGCGTCGGAAAACACCTTGCCGTGTTCGCGGCAGATGATTTGTGCCAGTTCGTCATGATGGCGGTCGAGCAGTTCCTTGAACTTGAACATCACCCGCGAACGGCGCAGGGACGATTGCTCGGACCAGGCGGGGAAGGCTTTGAGTGCCGATGCGACAGCCTCGTCCACGGTGTTCTGGCTGGCCAGCCCGACTCGCGCCTGCACCGCACCGGTGGCCGGATTGAACACCTTGCTGAATCGCTCACTGGCGCTGTCTTGCACCTGACCGTGGATGTAATGGCCGATTATCGGGGTGTCGCTCATCGTTATTGTTCTCCGTGCAGAAGTAGGCATTCAGGCTTTTCGGGTCAGAGATCGAGCAGCCAGCTGTGCTGCGGATCGTTATGGAACTGCCAGACGCGTTTGGGCCCGGCCATCACATTCAGGTAATACGACTCGTAGCCGTAGGGCACGCTGACCGGGTGGTAGCCCTTGGGCACGACCACCAGGTCGCTGTTCTCCACGGCCATGGCCTGATCGATGCTGCGGTCGTCGGTGTACACCCGCTGGAACACGAAGCCCTGGGGCGGGTTGACCTGGTGGTAATAGGTTTCTTCGAGAAAGCTCTGGTGCGGCAGGTCGTCGGTGTCGTGCTTGTGCGGCGGGTAGCTCGACGAATGCCCCGACGGCGTGCGCACTTCCACCACCAGCAGCGAATGGGCGGGTTCGGTGTCCGGCAGGATGTCGCAGACGTAGCGGGTGTTGGCGCCCTTGCCGCGCACACTGCGCTTCATGCTGTCGGGTTTGATCAGGCGTGGGCCGAGGCCATTTACGGTTGAGCCAGGCGCGGCACACACGGCGATTTGCACCTCGTTCAGCGCCACGACTTGCGCCTGGCTGCCCGGTGGCAAGTACGCGGCGAACGGCGATTTGTCTTCGAACACCGACTGGCGATCGCCGATGTTGTCCCAGTCGAACGTGCCCTGCCCCGGCGCTTCGCCCTGGATGCTGACCCGACCGCTGAGCAGTACCAGGCACAGCTCCTTATCACCCGCCGAGACCGGCAGGGTTTCGCCGGGACTCAAGCGGTAAGCGGCGAAGCCGACGTATTCCAGCGCCCCTTGACCCAACTCGACCATGGTCCGGCCATGGGCGTTGCCTTTGACCAGCAGGCTCATGCCGCAGTCCTCCCGTCGAGCAGTGCACGCAAGGTGTCGTAGCCTTTCTTGGCGTAGGCATAACTTGGCGCGACTGCCGGATCCTGTTCCGCTTCGACCACCAGCCAGCCCTGGTAATCGGCGGCCAGCAGCACGTCGAGCAAGGCGCCGAAGTCGATATCACCATCGCCGGGCACGGTGAAGGTGCCGTTGATGATGCAGTCGGGGAAGCTCCACAGGTCGTTGCGCGCCAGTTGCACCACCGGCTTGCGCACGTCCTTGAAGTGCACGTGGCAGATGCGTTCGATGTGTTTGCGCAGCACGTGCAAGGGTTCGCCGCCCCCCATGTAGCAATGGCCCGAGTCGAACAGCAGGCCGACTTCGCTGCCGGTCAGCGCCATCAGTTTGTCGATGTCCGCCGGCGAGCACGTAGGCGCCCATGTGGTGGTGATAGGCCAGGCGCACACCCTGGGACAGGGTGAAACGGGCCAGTTCGGTGAGTTTGTCGGCGTATTCCTGCCACGCCTGCTCGGTGTGGAACTGCGGACGTTCCACCAGTGGGATGCGCTGGCCTTGAATGGAGTCGGCGACTTCACCGTAAACCAGCACTGTGGCGCCGTTCTGCGCCAGCAGCTCGACATGGCTGGCGATGGCGTCGATTTCCTCGACCACCGACCGCCGGGCCAGGCGACTGGAATACCAGCCGGACACCAGCGCCAGGTCATACGGGCGCAGCACATCGCCAACGCCTTTGGCGTCCTTGGGGAACTTGCCGTTGAGTTCGAAACCTTCGTAGCCGATGTCCTGGCCTTCGCTCAGAGCGGTGCTCAGCGGCGTCTCGCCACCGAGGGCCGGCAGGTCGTCGTTGCTCCAGGAGATCGGGTTGATACCAATTCGGATAGCGGGCATGGCTGCACCTTTTATTGTTTTACATAACCAGTAAGAGCGACACGGACCCTTGTAGGAGCGGGCTTGCCCGCGAAGACGGCGGCACATTCAACATTGATATCGCCTGACACACCGCTTTCGCGGGCAAGCCCGCTCCTACAGGGGTTTTGCGGCGTTGCGTCAGGCGCGGGCGCTGCGCCAGGCATCGATCAACTCGACAAACGTGCCCTGCACCTGGCGAATCAGCGTTTCATCATCGATTTCCCCGGCCAGCCACGCGCGGCTCGGTTCCTGAAAGATCGTCCGGCCCACGGCAAAACCGCGACAGGTCTGGCTCTGACTGGCCTGTTGAAAGCCTTCGGCCAACGCCGCTGCCGGCGCATTCAAGCCCAGCAGCACCACGCCACGGCAGTACGGATCGCGTTCTTGAATCAGTTCGTCGAGTTGTTTCCATTCCTCGGCGCTCTGCGCTTCGATCTTCCACCACGCCGGGTAGATGCCCAGGTTGTAGAGGCGTTTCAGCGCGCGATACAGCACGTCCGGGTGTGGCGACGGATGATCCTTGGGCGGAACGATTTCCAGCAGCAATTCGTGACCGCTGACCTGGGACGCCTGATACAACCCCTGCAGCTGCGCTTCCTGTTCCAGGCGCAGCATCGGCTCGTCGTCCGGATGGAATTGCACCAGGCACTTGACGATCTGCTCCTGCGGCCAGGCAATCAGGTTGCTGCCGATGGAGCGCCCGTGTTCGAACGCCAACGGCCGCGACCCTTGCACCTCCACCGGCCGCGCCACCCACCAACCGCGACCGGTGGCGGCGTTCAGCGAATCCTGGCCGAAGCGTTGATCGGCCAGCAGCCCGACATCGGCGTCGATGCCTTGCCCGCGCAGATCGGCTTCGACCCGCGCCACGGCCTGGACGAACAGTTGCTTCAGGTCGCTGATGGCGTTGAGGTCGCGGCCGCCCTTGTGGGCCAGTTCCACCAGTTGCCAGCGATGGTCGAAGGCAAAGATGAACAATTGCTTCCACTGTTTGCGCGGCACACTGACCTGATGCAGGCGTTGCAGGGTGACGTCCTGATCCGGCCGGGTAATCGGCACCGGGCTGTTGAACAGGTAATCGAGTTCGGCCCGGGTCGGCATCGCCGGGGCGCAGGCATGGCGCGACACCACCAGGCCGCCGCAGGCATTGGCCAACTGGCAGCAACGCTCATCGCTGGCGTCCTCCAGCCAACCGCTGAGGAAGCCCGAGATGAAGGCATCGCCGGCGCCCAATACGTTGAGCACTTCCACGCGCACCCCGGGATAAATCGCACCGTCTTCCAGGCGTGCCGGAATTTCGCCATGAATCACCGTGCAGCCCTGCGGGCCCAGCTTGACCACCAGGGCCGCCGCGCTCAGCCGCCGGACGTTGCGCAGCGCGCCGAGCAGATCCTCGGCGCGCCGGCAATCAGGAATTCTTCTTCAGTGCCGACGATCAGGTCGAAACGCGGGAGGATTTTCTGCACATGCTGGCTGACGTTCTGGTCGGCGACGAAACGGGTCTCACCGTCCGCCTTGCCGGCCAGGCCCCAGAGCACCGGGCGATAGTCGATGTCCAGCACGCGTTGGACCTGGTGTTTTTCGGCGTAGTCCAGGGCCTGGATGCTCGCCTTGTATACGCCGTCGGTGGAGAAATGGGTGCCGGTGATCAGCAGGGCCTTGCTCGAGGCGATGAAGGCTTCGCGGATGTCTTCGGCCCGCAGCGCCATGTCGGCGCAGTTCTCGCGATAGAACACCAAAGGAAAGGTCTCGCGGTCCTTGAGGCCCAGCAGCACCATGGCGGTCAGGCGTTCCGGATCGACCTTGATGCCGCTGACATCACAGCCTTCACGGGTCAGCGATTCCATGAGGAAGCGCCCCATGTGGTCGTCCCCCACCCGACTCAGCATCGCCGACCGCAGCCCCAACCGGGCGGTGCCGAACGCGATGTTGGCGGACGAGCCGCCGAGGTACTTGGCGAAGCTTGAAACATCTTCCAGTCGCGCCCCGACTTGCTGCGCATAAAGGTCGACGCCAAGCGCCCCAGGCAAATCAGATCCAATTGACGCCCACTGGCAAAACGAGTCTGGCCCATGTTGGCTCCTGTTATTTTTATCAGCCTGCGTCCGGGGCGATGACCGCGCCGAACACTCTTGGTGGATGCAGACTAAAACGTCCAAGGCCAAACAATCAATAATTATTCCAAATATTTTTTACGTGGAATATTTTTTCCAATAAACTCTGGTACAAGCGCTCCAGGCACAGTGCATCGTTTCAGCAAGCCCCCGACGACGGCAAGCTCAAGATTTTACTCGGCCCTACCCTGTAGACTGCGCATAGCCAACCTATTGTCAGGGGATGACCTGATAAGTCATCTCTATAAGAACAAGCCAGAAGGATTTCCCATGTCCCGCACCGATCAGCCGGCCACGACCGAGAGCACGCCCGTGAGCGATCCTGGCCCCCCGATCAATGCCGAGCGCCTGCTGGCGCTGATCACCGAGGAATACGAGAGCCTGCCGCGCCAGCTCAAGCGCATCGCCAGCTACATGAACCAGCAGAGCGACCGGATCATGGTCGACCGCATCAGCGATATCGCCCGGGAATGCGAAGTGCATCCATCGGCGATCGTGCGGTTCTCCCAGCGCTTCGGTTTCAGTGGGTTCAGCGAGATGCAGGCGCTGTTTCGCGAGGCCTATACCCACAAGACCACGCCGGTGCAGAACTACCAGCAGCGCATCCGCAGCATGATCGCCAACAAGTCGCAGAAGGCCAGCGGCGGCGACCTCGCGCGCGAGTGCATCAACGCGACGCTGTCGGGTATCGAACGCCTCGGGCTGGAACTCGATGACCAGGCCTTCGACAAGGCCGTGGACCTGGTGGTGAACGCCGACAACATCTACGTGGTCGGGGTGCGCCGCTCCTTCGCGGTGGCCGATTACCTGGTGTACAACCTGCAGCACACCAACAAGCGCATCCATCTGGTCTCCGGGCTTGGCGGCAGCTACCGCGAGCAGATGCGCAGCGTGCGCGCCAATGACCTGGTGATCGCCATCAGCTTCACGCCCTATGGCAAGGAAACCCAGCACTGCCTGCGCATCGCCCAGCACCATCAGGCGAAAACCCTGATCATCACCGACAGCAACCTCTCGCCCCTGGCCAAGCGCGCGAACACCGTGCTGCTGGTCAATGAGGGCAGCTCGTTTGCCTTCCGTTCGCTGAGTGCGACGTTGTGCCTGTGCCAGGCGTTGTTCATTGCCGTGGCGTACCGACTGGAGTTGAAGGTCGATGAGATTCACGAGCAGGTGGGTTTCGAGGATTAGCCCAGCGCCGGTTGCAGTGCGCTGAACCTCAGCTAAGGTTGTCCATCCCGAAATGGCCATCGAAGGAGAGGTTCAATGAAACTGATCGGCATGCTGGATTCGCCCTACGTGCGACGCGTCGCCATTTCTGCCAAATACCTGGGTATTGCGCTGGAACACCGGTCGGTTTCGGTGTTTCGGCACTTCGAGCAATTCCAGCAGATCAACCCGGTGGTCAAGGCGCCGACCCTGGTGCTGGATGACGGTGAAGTGTTGATGGATTCGACGCTGATCATCGATTACCTGGAAGCGCTGGCCGGTCCTGGAAAGAGTTTGATGCAGGGCGATCTCGATCAACGACTGCGGGCGTTGCGCCTGATTGGGTTGGGCTTGGTCGCCTGCGAGAAATCCGTGCAGCTGTACTACGAACGCAACCTGCGGCCGGTGGAGATTCAATTCGAACCGTGGGTGGAACGGGTCGAAGAGCAATTGGCGGCGGCGTATTCGGCGCTGGAACGGGAGCTGCAAAAGCAGCCGCTGAAGACCGACGGTTCGATTGATCAGGGCGGGATTACGTTGGCAGTGGCCTGGAGCTTTACCAACCTGGTGGTGCCGGATCAGGTGAAGGCTGCGCGGTTTCCGCTGATCAATGCATTTACCGAATATGCCGAGGGGCTTGAGGTGTTTGTCAGTACGCCGATCGAGTAGGCAGAAGTGTGGTGCCTGGCCTGGCCCCATCGCGAGCTTGCTCGCGATGACGGATTGTCAGTCACCACAAAGCTAACTATCAGCCCACCCAAATAAAAACGCCGCTTCCACCAAAGGCAGAAGCGGCAGAGGCACAAACCTCAGTAGTATCAGGTAAACAGAGCGATCAGGATGATGATCGGGATAGGTATGCCGAGAAAGAACAGCAGTAATGAGCGCATGGGAGTTCTCCTGGGTTAACGAACAGGAACTGAAGTGGTGGTTACGTAAGCGTCAGTTTCGATGTACTCGACCGCATCCCGACGACGACCACCGAAGGTTGCCGCGAAGCTGGCGAAAAACGCACCGATCAGCAGCGCAACGAACATCCACAGCGCGGTCATTGCAGCCACCTTCGCAGCGGTGTCAGCGGCTTGCTGGGCCGCCAGCTTGGCGTCGGCCACGGCTTTCTGGGTGCGGGCATAAACCTCATCGACACGACGTTCGGCATCCGCTTGAGTGAGGTTGGTCCGCTGGGCGACCAGTTGCGCCAGGTAGGTGCGGTCTTCGGCAGACAGTTGGCCATCGCTCAGGCTGCGCACGAAGATGCGGGTGACGGTGCCGCGGCCGGCATCATCGCTGACGGCGGCCGGGCGATCATCGCGGAACAGGCTGTCAATGTAGTAACCGTACTGGTCACTGTCGGTATTGCCCGCCGCGGTACTTGCCGCTTGAGTCATGGCACTGGCGGCGCCGCCGGCCACGCTGGCGCCAGCCTGCACACCCGCCACTGACGATGCTGCTGATCGAGCCGACAATCAGCGTCGCCGTCACCAGCGTCGCCACGCACCAGGCCAGGAAGCCATGGGCGGTATCCCGGAAATACACCTCATCGCCATGCATGTTCGCCCACTTCACCCGCAGGCGACCGGCAATGTAACCGCCAAGCCCGGAGGCCACGAGCTGGGTGAACGCCAGCCAGACAATCGTGGAAATGCCCAGGCCCTTGGCGCTGACGCCTTCGTTGGCCCACGGCGACACTGCCGAGAAACCCAGGCCGAAGCCAAGCAGCACCAGAATCAGCGACAATGCCGCCGCCGCTGCAGCACCGGCGAAGATGGCGCCCCAGGACACGCCAGAGCGCGAGCTCGATTCGTATTCGGCAGGATAGAAACCATCAGGGGATCTATTCATTGTTTTATCGCTCCAGGCAGAAAGATGGTGTTACAACTCTTCGAATGAACAAGTGCAGTCACCGTGCCAGTCGCGAGTTTTATATAAGTCGTTTAATTTCAATGATTTATAAAGATTGAACTTCCTATTTCCATGCAATTTGCAAGGATCGGGCAATAGCAGCGGGTTTTATGCATTGCCTTTGAGGCAGGGTCACATGAAGTTTTATTTAGTCAGCCTGCGATCATTTCTTGGCAAAATGCCACGCAACGTTGTGAACTCCAGACAGGCCCACTCCATGACCCGCATCCTGACCATCGAAGACGACGCCGTGACCGCCCGGGAAATCGTCGCCGAATTGAGCAGCCACGGCCTCGACGTGGATTGGGTCGACAACGGCCGAGAGGGGCTGGCGCGCGCGGTCAGTGGCGACTACGACCTGATCACCCTCGACCGCATGTTGCCCGAGCTTGATGGTCTGGCGATTGTCACCACCCTGCGGACCATGGGCGTGGCCACGCCTATCCTGATGATCAGCGCCCTCTCCGATGTCGATGAGCGGGTGCGCGGTTTGCGCGCAGGCGGTGACGATTACCTGACCAAACCCTTCGCCACCGATGAAATGGCGGCCCGGGTCGAAGTGTTGCTGCGCCGACAGAATACCGTGACCGCCCAGGCCACCACGTTGCGGGTGGCGGACCTGGAACTGAACCTGATCAGCCACGAAGCCAGCCGCAACGGGCAGCTGCTGACCTTGCTGCCCACCGAGTACAAGCTGCTGGAATTCCTGATGCGCAACACCGGGCAGATCCTGTCGCGGATGATGATTTTCGAAGAAGTCTGGGGTTACCACTTCGACCCCGGCACCAATTTGATCGACGTCCACATCGGCCGTCTGCGCAAGAAGATCGACCCGCCCGGCAATGTCCCATTGATTCGGACCGTGCGAGGCTCGGGTTATGTCATTGCCGAACCCCTCTAAAGGCTGGCGCTCTTCCAGCAGCCGGTTGCTGGCGCTCTACAGTTCGCTGTTCGTGCTCTGGAGCGGGATTCTCATGGGGGTCATGTACTACGAGGTGTCCGCTTATCTGGACAACCTGGCCAAGCACTCGCTGATGCAACGCCAGCACTTGTTCTCGCGTTTTTCCGGCGAACAACTGGTCGACGCCCTCGCCGTCAGCATGAGCTTCGACATTCCTGGCCTCGACGCCTATGGCCTGTTCGATGAACACCATCGCTACCTCAGCGGCGCGCTGCGCCATATCCCCAAAGGCCTGCCGCTTGACGGCAAGATTCACATGCTCAGCGACTGCGCCGACTCCGACGACCCGACCCTGCCCAACGACAGTTGCGACGCGGTGGCGACCCAGGCCCAGGACGGTCGCTGGCTGGTGCTGCTGCGGGACAACGGTTCGCTGTTTGCCGTGACCCGGATCATTCTCCATGCGTTGTTCTGGGGCGTGACCCTGACCATTATCCCGGGCATCGTCGGTTGGCACCTGTTGCGCCGCCGCCCCCTGCGGCGTATTCGCGGGATCCAGGCCAGCGCCGAAGCGATCGTCGCCGGCGACCTGACCCGACGCTTGCCGCTGTCCAGCCGCCGCGATGAACTGGACATGCTGGCGGCCATCGTCAACGCCATGCTCGAGCGCATCGAACGCTTGATGAACGAGGTCAAGGGCGTATGCGACAACATTGCCCATGACCTGCGCACCCCGCTGACCCGCTTGCGCGCGCAGTTGTACCGCATGCAGCAACAGGCGGGCGAAGGCTCGCGGGAGGCGGCGCAACTGGACTCGGTGCTCGCCGAGGCCGACACCTTGATGGCACGTTTTCGCGGACTGCTGCGCATTTCCGAACTGGAAGACCGGCAGCGGCGTTCCGGTTTCGTGCAGCTCGATCCACGGCCGTTATTGCAGGAACTGCACGAGTTCTATCTGCCGTTGGCGGAAGAAGGTGAGCTGGGTTTCCAGCTGCAATTGCCTGATTCACTGCCGCCACTTTATGGCGACCGGGCGCTGTTGTTCGAGGCAGTGGCGAACCTGCTGAGCAACTCGATCAAATTCACACCGCCCGGTGGCGAGGTGATTTTGCGTGGGGTCGATGAAGGTGGGCATACGCGAATCGAAGTGCTCGACTCCGGTCCCGGAATTCCTGAAGGTGAACGGGAAGCGGTGTTCCAGCGTTTCTACCGCGCCGAAGGTGGCAACCCGCAAAGCGGCTTCGGGTTGGGGCTGTCGATCGTCGCGGCGATTGTCAGCTTGCACGGGTTTTCGCTGGAGCTGGGTAGCAGTGAACTGGGCGGGGCGCGGTTGGTGCTCGATTGCCGACAGAGCCTGATCCCCCAGACCTGACACACCCTTCCTGACGACGAAGCCCCCCCCTGTAGGAGCCGGCTTGCTGGCGAAGGCGGTGGATCAGTCGACATAGTTGTCACTGAACGGACGCCTTCGCCAG
>NZ_MULM01000106.1:0-28113 GCF_002029345.1 Pseudomonas sp. VI4.1 | reverse complement strand
ACGGGGTCGAGGAGCACGAGGTCAGCGACCCGATCACACAGACCACCACGACCTGGATCGAGGGCATGGGCAAGACCGTCACCCACAACAACCTGTTTGACAAGCCCGACAACGTCAAGCGTTACAAACAAGGCGACGAACCGAGCGACCCGCTAGCCGAGCCGTACAGCGAGCACCGCTATCACTATGATGGCCTGGGGCGTACGGCCCATGAGTTCGATGCCCTGGGCTACAAGACAGCCTATGTGTATGACATGTTTAACCGCATGATCAAGACAACATTACCCAATGACGATGTGATCGAGCGGACCTATGCGCCGCATAGCAGCGGGGAACTCCCCATCACGTTGAAGGTGACACCCGTCGACTCGCAGCAACTTCCCGTGCTCGCTGGCGTCCAGGCGTTCGATGGCCTCGAACGGCTGACCCGACTCATCGTCGGCCCGCGTATCGAGGAATATGAATACAACGCCAGTCAGCGGCGGGTCAGTAGACGCATTACTCCCGCGAAACAGGCTATCGAGTACGTCTATACACCAGGGCTGCCAGATCAACCCATCGCAGTCAACTCCCATGAGGGTGAACAATTGCTATTTGACTATGACGTCAAGACCGCCCGCCTGGATGCTTCGCAAAACAGCGAGGGTAGCCATGGGTTCGATTACGACAGTGCGGCCAATTTAACTGAACATCGCTGGAAGCTGGATGGCAAAACCTGGACTACCGGGTACAGCCACTCATTGAAGGGGCGACAATTGGCACGCTCGGATGTCAACGATATCCAGTGTCAATATACCTATGGGAAGTTTACGGCGCGACTTGAAAATATCTGTCAGGAGAGCTTGCTGGCCGAATTCGAGTACGACCCTTGCGGCCGTCTGTGCCGCACCCTCTGCACCGATACCCTAGCCAACACAACACTGACCACAGAACTTGAATTCGACGATCAAGGTCGCGAAATCCTGCGTACCTTGAAGGTGAGCGACAAGCCGACCCGAACCATCAGCCAGACTTGGCAAACCGACGATCGACTGTCCACTCGCCATCTGAAAACAGACAGTCAAAGCCTGCTCCTCGAAGAGTTCTTCTATGACGCGCGGGGCCGCCTGAATATTCATATTTATTCAGGAGATGAATTGCCCCAGGACCGTTACGGTCATGAGATCACCCAACAAATATTCATCTTTGATGCCTTGGACAATATCCTGGAATGCCAGACCGTTTTTAAAGACGGCACCCTTGACCACGCCGAATTCACTTATGGGCCTGACGATTCCTGCCAGTTGAAAAGCGTAAGCCACAGCCACCCCTCCTACGTCCCACAGTGTATTGAATTCAAATACGATCTGAACGGCAACATGCTCAACGACGAACAAGGCCGTCACCTGCACTATGACAGCCAGGGGCGCTTACTTGACGTCAGCCCTGCGCTGGGAGTTGCCGAGACGACCTATCGCTACGACAGCCACAACCACCTCTTCGGCGTTACGCGTTCGGGCGAAGAAACCCTGCGCTTTTATCAGAACGATCGCCTGAGCAATACCGTAACAGGTGATATCCACCGGCAATATCTCTACAACCAGGATCAGCCGCTGGCTCAACAACAATCAGGTGATGCCGGGCAGACCTTGCTGTTAATGACCGACGGTAAACACAGTGTAGTGGGTGAAAGCCAGGGAACCGAACTGCGCACCGCTACCTATAATGCCTATGGCGAACGCAGCGGCGACAGTTCGCTGCAGAGCCTGCTGGCTTTCAATGGTGAAGTCTGCGAAGAAACCGGCGGCTGGTACATGCTCGGCCGTGGCTATAGAGCCTATAACCCGGTCCTGATGCGTTTTCACAGCCCGGACAACGAAAGCCCATTTGGTGCTGGCGGGATCAATCCGTATCAGTACTGCCTGGGCGATCCGATTAATTTCAGTGATCCGACCGGACATAGTGTCGCTTGGGATATTGCTGGAATTGGCTTTTCCACGATGTCCCTGTTCAGTGGTAACCCACTGCTGGTGTTTTTTGGCGTTATTGGCATGTTAGCAGGGCAAACGGCGTTGACCGCAGGCATCATCGGCGATGAAAAAACTGCGAATGACGCGAGAACCGTAGCGTTGATTGCCGGGTTTGCCGAGATGGGGGTCGGAATGTTGACCCGGGGGGTGGGACAGAAGGCTTCCCGGCATCTGTTGCAAAGAGCCGAAGACGCCATTAATCCTTTGGCTGGCAGTCCTTTTTCACAAAGGACGATGGACGCGCTTCAAAATTCCGACATTAGTTTGCCGCGATTCAAGGCTACGCCTTATTCAAAAAACACAATGAGCGCGCTTCAAAATTCCGACATTAGTTTGCCGCGAGCCACGGTTGCGCCTTTTTCGCCAAACACGATGAACGCGCTTCCACAAACCGATTTTAATTTGCCGAGAGCTACGGCGAGGCCGTTTTCTGAAAAAACGATGAGTGCACTTGAACACAACATTCCAGACCTGCGCCTTCCAAAAGAACTTTTAACCAGCCAACCCAACGACAACTGGACAATGAGTTCTAGACGGTTCTGGTCTGACGGAATGCACCTCCCAGAGTACGATAACGCGGCATTAACGATTCGCACAGTCTAACTTAGACGAACACACGCAATTTAACTTTGACGCCAAGTGCTATTCATTTGAATAGCACTTGCGCTCGCATTTGCGCCTTCCATTCATGTGCAAATAATATTGAGAGTTCTCTCATATACCGCCCCCGCCCCGCCCCCTAACATCCCTCCCGCCGAGACATCTGACACTTTACCCCTACCCTCTACACACTACCCGGTCATGTCTCGCGCTTCAAACTACGACCGCTGTCATAACAGGATTTATTGACATGAAAAAAGCGCTTCTCGCTATCTCCATCGGCCTGGCCGCCGGCCTCGCCGGCACTTCGGCACTCGCCAACACTGGCACGATCAACTTCGAAGGCATGATTACCAGCAGCACCTGCCCGATCGAGGTGATCAACCCTGGTGACGGCAGCCCCGGCAACCTGGTCAAAATGGTCGGGGTCGAGGCCAGCCGCTTCACTGCCATCGGTCAAGAATACGGTGGGAAAATCTTCGACTTGCGTGTCCATGGGGGCACCGGTTGTGCTCTGGATCCAGGTAACCCTAACGTCGCCACGGTGACTTTCTCCGGCCGTCCGGATTCTAGCGACACTTATTTTGCAGTCTCGGAAGCCCAAGGCGTTGCAATCGCACTGAGGGATGCTAACAACAAGCTGCTGGCTCCCGGCTCGGAAAGCGACGAATACTCGATAAACGCTGACCGTCCGACCGACCTGCGATTCTACGCCACCTATCGCTCCATTGCGGCTGCAGTGACTCCAGGCGCAGCCTCCGCAGACATCCAGTTCAGCGTCGCCGTGAACTGATACACCCCTGGCCCCCGTCGACATACAGCCTGTAACCGCTGGCGGGGGCACTCTGACAATCGCTCGGATACGTGCTCCACGTCCAGGCAAAAGGTATTTCCCATGTTCGGCTTGATCAAACAGGTTGCCGCTTGCCGGCCAGCCGTGGGCGCCTGCATGACCTTGTTCATGTTGGCGGCCCATATTCCCGCCAGCCAGGCGGCTCTGACCATCAGCAGTACCCGAGTGGTATTCGAGAGCGACAAGCGCAGCGTTTCATTAATCGTTGCCAACCCAAGCGACAGGCCTTTCGCCGTGCAAACCTGGGTCAATACCGCGGCCGACGATACGACTACCGCTGTGCCGTTCATACCCTCGCCACCCTTGTTCCGGCTCAATCCCGGCAAACAGCAACAGGTGCAAATCAACGGGCTGCCCAACAGCTTGCCGTCGGATCGGGAGTCGGTCTTCTACTTCAATGTCCAGGAAATTCCGCAGGTCACAGCCAACGAAGGCAACGTACTCAATATCGCCCTGCGCACCCGGATCAAACTGTTTTATCGACCCGCTCAACTAAAAGGCCATTCCATCATCCACCTCAAAGACCTGCAATGGTCTATCCGCCAGGTTGATGGTCAAGCGCAACTACAGGTCCACAACCCTTCCCCGTTCCATGTTTCCTTCAGCCGTATCGATGTAAGCGGCGCCGGTCAGAGCCAAAAGCTTACGAGCGCCGAGATGGTCGGGCCATTCGCCAGCCAGCGTTATGCCCTGGACGGAATCAAGGCGGCTTCAGGCCTGCAAGTGGAGTTTGCGGCGATCAACGACTACGGCGCTACAGCACACCGCTGCTGCAGCCAATCCAGTTGAGCCCTTGAGGGCTGCCCACGGCCTTTTTCCGTCAGGATAACGTTTATGACCCTATTCCCCGGACATCGACTGGCGCTCACTCGCCTGCGGTTTATCCAGCTATTTGTTCTCGGCAGCAGCACCGCCTTATTGGAAATCAAGCCCGCGCACGCCGTTCCGGGCACCGGGTTTCAAGCCGGGTTCATGCACCAGAGCCCAAGCCACGCCAGCGATGCGGGTGCGCTGGCCTTGGATGCACTGGCTAACGGCGCAGACCTTGGACCGGGGCAGTATGCGGTCGACATCCAGGTCAATTTTCGCTATTTCGGCCGCCGCGATATAGATTTCGAACTCAGCCCCGAAGGCGATCGACTCCTGCCCTGCCTGTCGGCGGAACTGTTGGAGGCGTTCGGCGTGCGGCTGGAGAGCCTGGCCGATCCGGCGCTGATGCAAAACGCCTGCGTCGATTTGAAGACGCTTATCCCGAGTGCCACCACCGAATTCCATGGCAACGACTTGCGCCTCGATGTTTCAATCCCGCAAATCGCCATGCGGCGAGACATGATCGGCCAGGTTGACCCCGAACTGTGGGACTACGGCATCAATGCCGCCTTCGTCAATTACCAGACCTCGGCCCAACAAGGCAGGAGCAGCTACGCAGGCAATTCCAGCAGCCAGGACCTGTACCTCAACAGCGGCGTGAACCTGGGACCCTGGCGCTTGCGCACCAACCAGAGCCTGCGCCAGGATGACCAGGGGCAGCGCAGCTGGAGTAGAGCCTACGCCTACGCACAACGGGATCTGCCGGGGATGAACGCCAACCTGACCCTGGGCGAAACATCCACCCCGGGTGACGCATTCAAGTCTTTGCCGCTCAAGGGCGTGATTATCCGCTCGGACCAAAGCATGCTGCCCGATGTGCTGCAAAGCTATGCGCCGATCATCCGTGGCGTCGCGCTAAGCCGCGCCAAAGTCGAGGTGCTGCAGAACGGCTATCCGATCTACTCCACCTATGTCAGCGCCGGCCCTTACGAAATCGATGACCTGAGTACGGCCGGCGGCAGCGGCGAACTCGAGATCGTCGTGACGGAGGCCGACGGGCAGGTCCGCCGTTTCACCCAACCCTACGCCACCCTCGGTGGCCTCCTGCGCGAAGGGACCTGGCGATACAGCGCCAGTGTCGGACGCTACAACGCGTCAACCAAGCTCGAAGACCCTCTGCTTTGGCAGGGAACCTTGGCCATGGGGACCGGTTGGGGCTCGACCCTGTACGGTGGCCTGATGGCCAGCGAGTTTTACCGGGCCGGCAACGCCGGCGTCGCCAAGGATATCGGCGCCTTGGGGGCTCTGTCCTTCGACGTCACTCACTCCAGTGCAGAGGTTGATACTTCGGACACCGATTCGACGCAGGGCATGAGCTACGCGATCAAGTACGGAAAGTCGTTTCAGAGCCGGACCAACCTGCGTTTCGCCGGGTATCGCTACTCGACGGAAGGTTACCGCGACTTCGACGAAGCCGTGCGCCAGCGCAGTCGCGATTCCGCTTTTCACGGCAGCCGACGCAGTCGCCTGGAGGCAACGGTTTACCAGAATATCGGCAAGCAGAGCTCTCTCGGCCTGACACTGTCTCAGGAAGATTACTGGCGCAGCGATTATGAGCGCAGGCAATTTCAGTTCAACTTCAACACCCTTCATCGGGGCGTCAGCTATAACCTGTTTGCCAGCCAATCGCTCACAGACCGCGACAATGTCAGTGATCGACAATTAGGTCTGAGCGTTTCGATGCCTCTGGACTTCGGCAGTGCGAGTACCGCAACCTTTGATTTGCTCAAAAGCGGCGATACATACAGTCAGCGAGCCAGTCTCAGTGGCAACACCGATGACAGCCGCCTCAGCTATCAGGCCTCCGTGGCCCGCGATAATCTGCAACAGCAATCCGCCACGCTCGCCGCTGGTTACCAGACACCCCACGGGAATCTGGGTGCAGGCCTGACCCAGGGCCGCGACCATCGCAGCCTCTCACTCAATGCCAGTGGTGCGATTCTGCTCCACGCCGACGGCCTCGAACTGGGTCCGTACCTGGGCGAAACGGCCGGACTGGTCGAAGTTCCGGATATCGCCGGAGTCGAGCGTCGCCAATGCCGCCGGAGTGCGCACCAATGCCCGCGGTTATGCGCTTGTGCCTTACCTGCGGCCCTATCGGGCGAATCAGATTGCACTGGAGACTGACCAAATGGGTCCCGAAGTGGAAATCGACAATGGCGCGACCCAGGTTGTGCCCCGACGCGGCGCGATAGTGAAAGCCAGTTTTACCGCGCGCAAGATCAGTCGACTGATCATCACCGGACGCACGGCGACCGGTCTTCCACTGCCGTTCGGCGCACAAATCAGCAACGCTCAGGGCGAGACCATCGGCGTCGTCGGTCAGGCAGGACAAGTCATGCTGGCGACCAGCGCCGAACCGCAACGACTTGAGGTGCGTTGGGGCGAAGAAGGCGAGCAGCGCTGCCAAATGAGCATCGACCCTCAAACGATGGATCAGGCTCAGGGTTATCGCCTGCAAGAAGTGTCGTGCCTCTAGATCAGAGCAATATTCTCCTCATACCCAGGAAAAAAAACATGAACGCGACGATACGACATCTGACCGTCCTGACGGCCCTTGCTGTCGGCCCCATGGCGCAGTCGGCTGTAGCGGCGTCGGACGAAGCCAATGGTTGCCACTGGGGAACCGCACCCGGCCCCATGACATTCAACGTTGATGTGGGCACAGTCTATGTGCCACGTGATGCGCGGTCCGGGAGTCTGATCGGTACGTTCGACAGATTTGCCTTTACCAGAAATGCGGAAGGCTTGAGCCTCGAGTGCTTCAACGACGGCAACCACCCGCTGAGATTCGAGGCAAGCTCCATCGCGCCGGTTTTTTCGGGTACCTTGCCGCCGATAAATGGCGAAGATGTTAATGGAAAGGTCCTGGAAACGGGCATCAACAATGGCATCGGCGCCCGCATCCGGTTAGGGTTCCCTTACTCGGGCGATTACGAAAACGAATTCAGGCCAATTGGGCCGCCTGTCGTGCCTTTTGCGGCTGAAGTCAACCACAGCGTTCCTAGCTCGATCCCCCTGAGTTCATTGACCAGCCACGTGACGCTGATCAAAATCGGGCCTATTGCCCCGGGGACGCAGGTGTTCAACAGCAGATTATTCAGCGGCAGTGTGACGGGCCTCAACACCATCTTCAATTACCAGATCCGGGGTACCGTCATACAGTCGCAATGTACCGTGCTGGGCAATCCGGTGAGTGCAAACCCTGTAGATCTGGGCACCTGGCCCGCATCGGACTTCACTCACAAAAACTACGGCACCACCCCAATACCCTTTGACATCACCCTCAGCGACTGCGAGTCGGACCCCAACGGCGGTAACGTCGCCACCGCACACATTCGTCTGGACGGGGCAAAAGGTTCGGTGCACGTGGACGACGGCAGTAACGGGGTGTTCACATTGGGCAATGGCTCCACGGCAAGCGGCATGGGCATTCAAATAATGCTCGAGGACGGCATAACCCCGGTTCCACTGGGCACCCAAGTATCGTTAAAGAGAATCGAACCTACTGGGGCCACAAAACTGCCATTTACCGCGCGGTTCTTTCAAACCGAAAACAGTGTCGATATTCGGGGGGGTGTAGCCAAGGGTGCCCTGAGCTTTACTGTCACCTATCAATAACCCTGCGCAAGCCCTGCCAAGGGCTTGCGTCAACGGGATTTCAGGCAACCAGCGTCACTTTGAGCCAAGGCAAATGCGCTGATGCCGGATTGGGCGCGGCTTGCCCATTCCAGGTCTGGCCGTTGTCGAAACTGATATAGGCTTTTACCGTCAGTTGCGATCCAAGCCTGATGCGGGACAGGAAGTCTGCTTTCGCCATCAGTGCCTCACCCCGGGCGATACCCGCAATCGCCTGGGCTGGCGTGACCTCATGCTTATCCAGCGCAGCATACCGGATAGTCTTCCCGCTTGAGTCTTCGATGCCCTCGACAAAAATCGAGATACGCTGCTGGCCCGCACTGAATGGCCAACGCCTGAGAACGATACTGGCACCTTCCGGTGGGACCTTGTCCAGACTCAAAGGCAAACCATCCGCGCTTTCAGGCGCCGGCAGCCTGTTAGCCGGATAGTTAAGAACGGTCAAGGTGTAGGGGACTGATTCATGGGGTTTGCCGAACTTATCCTTAAAGTGATAAACAACCGGTATAGCCTTGCCAAAATGCGGTGCCATGTACTCTTTCGGGATTTTGTACTTCCATTCGTCGACACTGATCGGGTCTGCAAGGTAAGCACCCAGTTGACGTGCCACCCCCCATTGCACCTGGGGTATTTCGCCCGGGTAGAGCTCCGACGCCGGATTCAAGATGACGTTAACGCCTCCTGTTGCATCGGTGGGTTCGAGCGTGCCCCTCACTGGCCAGCCAGTGCCCGAGGCTTCAACGACTTTCGCGGGAGGTAGACTGCGCGGGTGAGGTTGAGCCTTGACGATCAGCATTTGCACCTGTGACAGGCCACTGGGGGGATTGCCTGCACGATCGGTAATCGTGTACCAGACGTATCGTTCACCGTCATCCTGACTGCGAATCCAGTCACCACCGATATCAATGAACAGTGGCTGATCATAGTCCTGGGCATTCAACTCTTTGGTGCCGCCGAGAGTTGTTCCGGACAGGCTCCGGTCCCAGTACCAGGCAATGACGTCGCCCACCTTGGGTGTCGTGTAAGCAGGGAGATGAGCCCTTACCTTGTCTTCATCTTCAAGGTAGTAAGCGGTGAGTTGCTGGGGAGGGATAATGTCAGGGGGAAATTGCAACTTGCTGGTCGCCGCCAAAATCGGTGGGCGGGTGTCGATGGTAATGGTCACAGGGTACGATTGCGTCGGATTATCCGGATCGCCGGACCAGTTCTTTGCGTCGTAACGCAAGACCAGCGGGCCTTGTCTGTTCGCCCACTTATCGCTGGGAATATTGACGAACAGATCCTCAGGCTGGATGGGGTGTACCGTCCAATGTTTGGCGGCAACCTCGTCATCGTCCAGAAAGATACGGACACGCTCTGGAAACGCTACAGAGGGCAGCGAGTTCTGCCAGAGGGGAAAGGTGACCTTCAACGGTTGAACCAGAGCGCTGGCGGGTATGAGGTTGATGTCGGCCACCGGGGACATCGGGTAGTGCAGCCGGCACATGGGGCGCGACGAGTTCTCTGGCGTTTTCAGGGGATGTTTCGGGTGCGGATCCAGGCATCGGTGTTCTCCCTCACGTGGCAGCGAAGAGGCAGAATGAACCAGCAACGCTGGCCTCTTCACGCAGTTGGCATGAATGGCCATTAAACGCTTGGGTGTCGATTTTCGATACTGACAGAACTGACAGTTGGACGATAAAAACCGGGGTTTTCCCGGGGTTCGATTGCAACGTGAAGTCGCAATTGAGCCCCCGGTGTGATCGTCCCGTTACCAGCTGTAGCGAACGCCGACGTTGGCCCCCCACGGCTGCTCGATCTTGTCGCCGTTGCTGTAATCGAGGTCGACATGGATCGATACCTTGTCGGTGACCGTCATCGCCACACCCGCACCCAACTCGCCACGGCTACCGGACAGGTCATTGTTGAACGAGTTCTGGTTGACTTTGACCTGGTTGTTTTTTGCAAACTCATGAGCATAGGCGGCACGGATATACGGCTGCACCACGGTGTCGGCGCTGAGATTGAAATTGCGCCCGACCGTCGCACCGACCTTGCCCAATAATGAGCGAGTGCGGTCGCCTTCGGCAGACAGGCCATTATCCAGGTCGTAGTCCTTACCCTCGACGATCAGGCCCGACAGTTGAGTGTAAGGCTCGACAAAGTAGCCGTCGTCCAGCGTGATGTGCCGACCGAACTCCAGGGACGCGCCAATGCCATTGTTGTCGTAGTTGCCCTTGGTTTTCTTGCCATCGCTGAGCTGAACGTCCGACTTGTTCTGGAAGCGGTTGAACTTGAGCACGCCGTCGAGGTAGTAACCGTTTTCGCGATCCAGCCATGTGGTGTAAGCGCCAACGTAGTAGCTGTCGACCGTACCGTCAGTGCCGCGGCCCAAGTCCAGGTCGGATTTGCTGTAACCGCCCAACAGACCGACCAGCCACTGTCCGTCACCGATCGGCAACGGCGCGTCGGCACCGAACGACAGGCCTTGCTGGGTTTGCCGGTAGCTGACGCCTGCGCTGGCACTCACATCGAATCTGTTGCCATAAGCGCGAACCCAGCCACCGGCCTTGCCTTCATCCATTCGTACTTCGCCCATGCGGCTGCGCAGGGTACTGAGTTCGCCGTACCAGACGGTCGGTGCCGTGTTGAACAGTGCCAACACCGAACGCGTGCCGGGGCTGACGACGCGAGTGGTGGTATCCAGGTACCAGTTGTTGCTGTCGCGTTGAATCAGATCGTAAGAGAACGCTCCCAGATCCACCGCCCCGCCCAGCAGCGAAAAGCGGGCGTCACCGCTGCCGGCATGCACCACATGCAAGCTGCTGGTGGCGGTCGGGTCGGTGCCGCTGCTGCCGATCAACAGGCGGTGATCACCGGTCGCAGTACCGGTCACGTCAAGGAAGTCGACATTGCCGGTGCCGAAGTCGGCATCCATGATGAAGGTGCCGTTACCGGACAAGGAGCCTACCGACAAGGTGTAAAACTCACTCGGATCACCGAGCTTGATTGCACCGCCGTCCATCGACAGCCTGGCGATATCGCCATCGCCCACCATCACCCAGGTGGCATCGCTGTTGATCGTCAGCTGTTCGAGATTATCCAGGCGCCCGGTGAGTGTCGCAGCGTTTTCCAGCTGTACGGTGCCGACGCTGCCGGCCTCGACAATGACATTGCCAACGAGTGAGCTGTTGCTGACGAGCAGATTGGCCGAGCCCCCGCCATTGACTTCAAGCAGCGTGCCGTTGCTGCCCTCCAGCGTGGATTTGTTGCGCACTTCAATGTTGGCCGATGGCGTACTGACGTTGAATCCATCGACGAGGATGGCCGACCCGTTTTGCCCGATAACGCTCGATTGGTTGTCCAGTATCAATGTGCTGGGCGCCGATATCCCGGGATTGACCGCTATCCATACGCCGTTCTTGCCGCCGGTAATGGAACTGGAACTGGCGGTGGCGTTACCGCTGGACATGAGTAGCCCGGCACCCTCGGGGTTCGTACCGGCGAGGGAGGATCGCTCCAGATTCAACTGGCTACGACCATTGACCAACCCGCCATTGCGCCCACCGGTGATGGTGCTGTCGAGCACTGTTACCTTCGAGCTCGTGGTGCCGTCCGGGCCGTCGCCCACGGACAATCCCGTTGCGTTGGTGCCGCCATTGATCTGGCTGGCGGTAATATTCGCGGTGCCGCCGCTGACCCCGACTCCATCGTCAAAACCATCGCCCGTTACGTGGCTGCGGTCGAGAGTCAGGGTAGAACCGCTCCTGACCCTGATATCGAACGTGCGTGCGTCGATGGCGGTCAGAGTCGCCCCGTTCTGCAGCTGGTAGCGATCTTCAGAATTTCCCGAACCTATGGTTTCACTCGTATTGTCAATGACCCGCGCCGTCACGTGTGGGCTGACCAGCAGCAATGCGGCCATGGACATAAGGTTCATGGCACAAAACAGCCGGCAACAAGCAAAGGATTTTATCGAAAACATGAAAAGCCACCTCTATATAATGTTTCACCAGAATGAGTCCGTCATTTCCCACAACGAACTCGGCTCGAACCTACAAAGGCGGCGAATAATATTGAGATGAAGTTCCAGCGGATGTAGGAAAAATCCTAAGCAGTGGTGGGTGTTATCCCGGAATGGAAATCCCACTCACCACCGGTGCAAAAAAAAGGGGTGCCGCTGCCGCTGCACCCCTTTCCGTTCCGTCAAAAAAAGCGGCGCCCTCAGCTCAAGGGCGTGTTATCGGGCAAACGCCTGTCCCTGTCCCCAACGCTACATTGAGCGTTGCGTCCGGCGACGGCGATGTCACGCCGCTGACGGTGTAACTGACGATACCCCGGCCAACCTGATCCGACTCACCGCCATACAACGGCAGAATTTTTGTATCGTAAGGCCGCACGATCCAGTCAAGGCCGGTACGCTCCTGGTCCTTGGTCAGAGGGTCAAATATGTATTCCAGATCGGTGCCGCCAATAGGGTCGGCAGGAAGAGGGCCGCTCGGATCATAGCCTTTATGACCCTGCCACTTGACCGTGACCACTACGTCCTTTTTCAGGTAGCGAGGGTTGGCCGGGATATGCACTTTGATTCCGAGGCCTTCGACCGGATCCCAATCCAACAAGTGGCAAAACATGAAATCGCCGGGGGCCTTGTCCGGGAACTGTACGGCGTCGGGGACGACGGTATGGACATTCACGTCGACTGGCGTAGGTTTTGAACGCTCTGCGTTGATAACACCGGGGCGACGAAGCCAGTAGAACACTGGCAACGCGGGATCATTACTGCGTTCATCGATGACGTCCCACGGGATTGGAATTTCCATAGGGGTGCCCGCTGTCTCGGTGGTGATGGTGGTCACGGGTAACACCGGCAACCCACCCCACATCACGTGAATTTCATCCCCCGGCACCGGTGGGTCGTAAAGCGTAAACAAGACTTTGGCGTCTTCTTCCGCATCTCTCAGTATCAGTTGGTTTTCAAGGTCCGACCTGCCCCGCACCTCCACCTCATCCAGGTTGGGGTTGGTAATGTCCGGCCAATCGGGGTTGACCGGCCCTACCCTGGAAAAATCCACCTGAACCGTAATGCCAGGTGCTGTGAAAGGCCGCGATCCACGACGGACTTCGTATTTCACCGGCGTTGTCTGTTCACCGGTGGCTTGGGTGTATTGGGCCTTTAAAACTTCCAGCGGGACCTTGATCCGGGTTTCAGACCGAGGCACTAACGGATGCGGCTGCAGCTCCTTTGTTCCCCAAGTGACATAAATATCATCGGTCGACTTGCCATTAGTCACCTCGGGGATCACCACTGTCACCTCCCGGCTGGCAGCATCGAGCTGATCGATCAGGCCGTTATCGTCTGCCAGCGGTACATGGGGTATAGGCAAAGGTTCGATGGGGAGCTTCCCGAGCGCAACGTTGCGCAGCCGCATGAGGGACAAACGGCTGGGATTGCCGGCCTTGTCAAACAAACGGTAAGCACAAAAGGCCGGACCATCCTCCAGCAACGACAGTGGGATTTCGAGTTTTCGATCTACCGGAATGTCTATCGGTACCGGGGTAATCGGCACGATGTCTTCCGGATTGATCGGTTCGACTTTTTGCCAGCCGTAAGAGATCGTGTCCCCCAGCTCGTAATCCGCGTAAGCGGGGATCTCGACCATTACTTTATTGCCGTTGGCCGTCAGGTAAGCGTCGTTTATTTCATCCGCAGCCAGAATGAATTCCGCAGGATTGAGCAGATCGTACGGCGGCGTTCGGTCGATACGCAGCGGCGAGGTCGTTGATTGACTGACGAAATCCGGGTCGCTGTAGAGCTTCAACGTCCATCTGAGATTGAATCGACCCTGAAAGTCTTTATCGAAAGGGTCAAGTGTGACCGGCTTGGGGAAATCGTCTCTATCTTGCGGGTAAGGAAAGGGTTCGTCCTTGAGTTTCGTATAGGTACTCTCGCCCACCCGCGCCCATTCAATCCGGACGGTGGCGTCCGCGTTGGGAAAAGGTGGAAGATTTTTCCATGCGGGAATGTTGACGACTAATGGCAAGTCATTGCTCGAGGCCGGGCGCAACCCTTCGGTATCTCCAGGGATCAGGCCATCCATGGTAAGGGGATCGAGCGCCTCGGAATCTGCCGTTGCGCGGTCACGTTGGGCCATGCGCTCGCGTTCCGCCCAACGTACCCGCTCCGCGTTTTTCTGTTTGTCTGAACTTGCCATGTTCACTTCTCCCGTACCGTTCAAATTCAGCCATGACCCTCGCCATGGCTGTGGAACCCGTCTGGCAGTTCGATCCATTTGCGCACTGCATACGACGCTTCGTCGTTCTGCCAGGCTTGCGAAGCCTGACCGAATTAGGCACGAGATTTTAATGCTCCGATACTGTCAGAGTTGACAGGTGGCGATGCATACAGAGGGTTGGCGGGCGCGGGAGTCGCGCGATCTCTGTGGTGAAGGAAGTGTCAGACCCTGCGCGTGGCTATCCGCCAGACCCGCGCTATATCGCTCGCCCGTTCACGCAACAATCGCGGAGCCTCGGCACAGGCCTGGGCCAATGTCATCGGTCCGCTCGCCAGGGCGAACGCGGCATCGATGCCATGGGCATACAGTTGCTGGTAACCCTCGCCCAGCGTGCCGGCGATGACGATCACCGGCACACCTTGTTGCCTGGCGATCCGCGCGACGCCAAACGGCGTCTTTCCACGCAGAGTCTGCGCATCGAAACGCCCCTCGCCAGTGATCACCAGATCGGCGTTTTTGACCGCTTCGGCCAGGCCAGCCAGTTCGGCGACCACTTCAACGCCGGCTTGGAATTGCGCCCCCAGAAACGCCTTGGCGGCAAACCCCAGGCCGCCTGCCGCACCGCTGCCGGGCTCGTCGCGCACTTCTGTTTTCAGGGTTTGGGCGCACAGTTCGGCGAAGTGCCCGAGGGCGCGATCCAGTTGCTCGACCTGTTCGGGCGAGGCACCTTTTTGCGGGCCGAAAATCGCGGAGGCGCCGTGGGGGCCGCACAGTGGATTGTTGACGTCGGCGGCGATGTCGAAGCGCGCGTCGGCCAGACGAGGATCGATGTCAGTCATGTCAATGCGGGCCAGTTGCGCGAGCGCCAAACCGCCTGGTTCCAACACCTTGTCGTGTGCGTCGAGCCAATTTCATGCCCAACGCCTGCATCGCTCCCGCGCCGCCATCGTTGGTGGCGCTGCCGCCAATCGCCAGGATCACCCGTTGTGCTCCGGCATCCAGTGCCGCGCGGATCAATTGCCCCGTGCCAAAGGTGCTGCTCAGGCAGGCATCGCGCTGATCGACCGGCACCAACTGCAGCCCGCTGGCTTCGGCCATTTCGATGATTGCGGTGTGGCTGTGGGGCAACCAGCCCCAGGCGGCATTGACCGTTGCACCCAGCGGGCCGCGGACCTCGATCCGGCGAAGCTCGCCCTTGCAAGCAGCCAGAACCGATTCAATCGTCCCCTCCCCGCCGTCGGCCATCGGGCATTTGACCAGTTGAGCATCAGGCCATACATCTGCCAGGCCCAGAGCAATGGCGTCGGCTACGCCTTGGGCGCTGAGGCTGTCTTTGAACGAATCGGGGGCGATCACGATTTTCATGGGTGTTCTCCAGTTCCAATGACTTCATGCTGCCAGTTGGCATCGACAATGACGCCAGGCCGCGGCACAAATTACGACCGGGTTTGTTGTTCATTGTCACAAAACCCGTGCCGCCCTGTAGGAGCGAGCTTGCTCGCGATGGACGTGAACGATAACCCGTTCCTCCCGTTGGATCGCGTCAGCTTCAAGTCCATCGCGAGCAAGCTCGCTCCTACAGGGGGTTGTGTCGTTTAGGGTTTTGCGTCGGTGTCGGGCAATAGCTGAACGCCCAGATAAAGTGCCAGCATGCCGTCCAGGCGCAAGGGATCGACGCCGCTGAGTTCGGCGATGCGTTCCATTCGGTAGCGCAGGCTGTTGCGGTGGATGCCCAGTGCATCGGCACAGGCCTGGCTCTGGCCGTCGTGGTCGCACCAGCTGCGCAAGGTTGCCAGCAGTTGGCCGTTACCGTCCTTGGCGATGACTTGGCGCAACGGTTTGAGCAACTCGTCCAGTGCGTCGTCGTTGCGATGGCGCCAGAGCATCACCGGCAGTCGATAGCGGTTCAACGTCAGCACACGGGTGCGGGGCACTACATCGCGCCCGTAGGCCAGCAAGTCTGCGACCTGCCGATTGCAACGACGTAAACCCGACAACCCATCGCCCTGCCCGCCCACGGCAATGCGCAGGATGTTCCAGCCGAGGCCGTCGAGCTTTTCCAGCAGCCGCTGGTTCTCGACTGTCTGGCTGGCCGGTCGGCACCACAGCAACGAAGACTTGGCCGAGCTTATGCACCAACTGTCCGGGTAGCGCGAGGTGAGCCAGGCGCCGAGCGCTTCGACGGTTTGCCCCGGCCCCTGTTCCACACCCAACTCGAACAGATAGGGTACCCGGTTCATCTGTGGCTTGAGCCCCAGTTGCTGTGCTTCGTCGATCAGTCGCGGCGAATCCCCGGCCTCGCTGAGCAGCAACGCCAGCAGGTCATCGCAACGCTGGCGTCGCCATTGCTGGTCGGCTTGTTGATTGCGCTGGGCCACCAGCATCTCGGCGGTCATGCGCACCAGTTCGGCATAGGTCCGCAGTTGCTCGGGGTCGCCGGTGATACCGAGCACGCCAATCAGGCGCTGGTCGAGCAACAGCGGCAGGTTGATGCCCGGCTGCACGCCCTTGAGGTGCATCGCTGTCTGGGCGTCGATCTCCACTACTCGAGCATTGGCCAGTACCAATTGCGCGCCTTCATGGCGAGTATTGACCCGCTCCGCTTCGCCGCTGCCGAGAATCAGTCCCTGGCTGTCCATGACGTTGACGTTGTACGGGAGGATGGCCATCGCCCGGTCGACGATGTCCTGGGCCAGATCGTGATCGAGTTCAAACATAGCGGTGATCCTTGCAAGCGGGATGGGGCTGGCCGAGCTTCATTCGGCGATCAACGTTAACCTCGCTTTGCGAAAAAACATAATAAAGAGAGTGCCCCGCCTTCTGTGGTCCGGGGTATTCGATATTTCAGTTTGATCCCTGCGGTTGTTCTGGTATTTGATTGAGCCTTTCCCACTGGCAAAAGGATTTCTTCATGAGCTACCGCACGCTGGGTCATTCGGGCCTGCAGGTGTCGACCCTGACCCTGGGCACCATGATGTTCGGCGAACAGACCAGCACCGAGGATTCCCTGCGGATCATCGACAAGGCCTGGGACCAGGGCATCAATTTTATCGACACCGCCGACGTCTATACCAACGGCCGCTCTGAGGAAATCGTCGGCGAAGCCATCGCCAGTCGCCGTCAGGAATGGGTGCTCGCGACCAAGGTCGGGTTCGGCCCGGTGGACGGCGTGCCGAACCGCAGCGGCCTGAGCCGCAAGCATCTGTTCAATGGCATCGACGCCAGCCTGACGCGCCTGGGCACCGATTATCTCGACATTTATTACCTGCACCGCGAGGATCACAACACGCCGCTGGAAGTCACTGTGTCGGCCATCGGCGACCTGATTCGCCAGGGCAAGGTCCGCTATTGGGGTTTGTCGAACTACCGTGGCTGGCGCATTGCCGAGGTGATTCGCGTGGCGGATAAACTGGGGGTCGACCGACCGGTGATCAGTCAGCCGCTGTACAACATCGTCAATCGCCAGGCCGAAACCGAGCAGATCACTGCCGCACACACCTATGGTCTGGGGGTGGTGCCTTACAGCCCGTTGGCGCGCGGTGTGCTCAGCGGCAAGTACGCGCCGGATGTGCAGCCCGACGCCAACAGCCGTGCCGGGCGTGCCGACAAACGCATTCTGGAAACCGAGTGGCGAGTGGAATCCCTGCGTATTGCGCAGCAGATCCAGGCGTACACCCAGAGCCGCGGGGTGGGGATCGTCGAGTTTGCGATTGCCTGGGTGTTGAACAACAGCGCGGTGACGTCGGCGATTGTCGGCCCGCGGACCGAGGAACAGTGGGACGCCTACACCAAGGCACAGGCGGTGAAGATCACGGCTGAGGATGAAGCCTTTATCGACTCGCTGGTGACGCCGGGGCATGCGTCGACGCCGGGGTTCAATGATGTGAGCCATTTTGTGTCCGGGCGCAAACTCTTGCCCCTGTAGGAGCGAGCTTGCTCGCGATGAACCAGAGAGCGCCGCGGGGTGTCAGGTTTCCAGCGTTATCGTTGACGACCATCGCGAGCAAGCTTGCTCCTACAATGATTGGGCCGGTGTTGATTGATCGGTCAATATTCGGCTCGAAAACCACGTATCCTCTGCGCCCCGTTTCACGTTCAACCTCGCGAGGGCAGTTTGTCTAAAGGTATCGCTTTATCGGTCTCGGCCTCGGTGCTGTTTGCCGTCATGTATTACTTCACCTCGTTGCTCTCCCCCCTGAGCGGCGTGGAAATCTTCGGCTGGCGCATGCTGCTGACCCTGCCCTGCATGACCGTGTTCATGGTGGTCTCCGGCGAATGGAAACGGGTGATCGCGCTGTTTCGGCGGCTGGTCGGCCAACCCAGACTGCTTGCCGGCATGGCCCTCTCCGCAACGCTGCTCGGCCTGCAACTCTGGCTGTTCATGTGGGCTCCGCTCAACGGCTATAGCCTCGACGTGTCCCTGGGCTACTTCCTGTTGCCGCTGTCCATGGTCCTGACCGGGCGGTTCGCCTATGGCGAGCGCTTGTCCTACCTGCAGAAGGTCGCGGTGTTTTTTGCTTCCCTCGGCGTGCTCAACGAGCTGTATCAGATCGGCGGTTTTTCCTGGGCGACCTTGTTGGTCGTCATCGGTTATCCGCTGTACTTCATCCTGCGCAAGCGCCTGGCGACTGACAACCTCGGCGGTTTGTGGATGGACATGGCCATAATGCTGCCCGTGGCGCTGTGGTTCGTTCAAAGCGGCGAACAAGGCTTCGGCGTGTTCGATCAACATCCATGGCTGTCGCTGCTGATCCCGTTGCTCGGGGTGATCAGTGCTTCGGCGCTGGTGGTCTACATCATCGCCAGCCGGTTGCTGCCGTTCAGCCTGTTCGGGTTGTTGAGCTATGTCGAACCGGTGCTGTTGCTCGGGGTGGCGTTGTTGCTGGGGGAAAGCATCAAGCCCGGGGAATGGCTGACCTATATTCCGATCTGGCTGGCGGTGGTGGTGTTGGTGTTTGAAGGGTTCAAGCACATGGTCCGTAACCGCAGACCTTAAGGTCGCGCAAAACCCATTGTGGGAGCGGGCTTGCTCGCGAAGGCGTCGAATCAGTCAACAAAAACGTCGTCTGACACACCGCTTTCGCGAGCAAGCCCGCTCCCACAGTTTTTACAGCAGTTGCGGTTTAGTCGGTGGCGAGCACACCACGACGAACCTGATCACGCTCGATCGATTCAAACAACGCCTTGAAATTGCCTTCACCGAAGCCATCGTCGCCTTTACGCTGGATGAACTCGAAGAACACCGGGCCCATCAGGGTTTCCGAGAAGATCTGCAGCAGCAGGCGCTTGTCGCCCGACTCTGACGAACCGTCCAGCAAGATGCCCCGCGCCTGCAGTTCGTTGACCGGTTCGCCGTGGTTCGGCAAACGGCCTTCGAGCATCTCATAGTAGGTTTCCGGCGGCGCAGTCATAAAGCGCATGCCAATGCTTTTCAAGTGATCCCAGGTCTTGAGCAGGTCCTCGCTGAGGAAAGCCACGTGCTGGATGCCCTCGCCGTTGAACTGCATCAGGAACTCTTCGATCTGCCCGGCGCCCTTGGACGACTCTTCGTTCAACGGGATGCGGATCATGCCGTCCGGCGCGGTCATCGCCTTGGACGTCAGGCCGGTGTATTCACCCTTGATGTCGAAGTAGCGGATCTCGCGGAAGTTGAACAGCTTCTCGTAGAAGTTGGCCCAGTAGGCCATGCGCCCGCGGTACACGTTGTGGGTCAGGTGGTCGATGATCTTCAGGCCGGCCCCGACCGGGTTGCGGTCAACGCCTTCGATGAACACGAAGTCGATGTCGTAGATCGAGCTGCCTTCGCCGAAACGGTCGATCAGGTACAGCGGCGCACCGCCGATGCCTTTGATCGCCGGCAGGTGCAGCTCCATCGGGCCGGTCTCGATGTGGATCGGCTGGGCGCCGAGTTCCAGGGCGCGCTTGTAGGCCTTCTGCGAATCCTTGACCCGGAAGGCCATGCCGCACACCGACGGGCCGTGTTCCGCCGCGAAGTACGACGCAACGCTGTTGGGTTCGTTGTTGAGGATCAGGTTGATCGCGCCCTGGCGATACAGTTGCACGTCTTTGGAGCGATGGGTCGCGACCTTGGTGAAGCCCATGATCTGGAAGATCGGCTCCAGGGTGTTGGGGGTTGGCGATGCGAATTCGATGAATTCAAAGCCCATCAGGCCCATTGGGTTTTCGTATAAATCTGCCATTTTGGCGCCTCATCATGCTTTTAGAATCAACAGCTGAAAGTAACGGATCGTTAGTTGCTGGCAATGCTGAGACCGGCGGGTGGCGCGCAGGAGATGCCCCGCACGCTGCGGGCGAGGAAGTCACCGTAGATCAATTGAAACCCAAATATCTTCATGGTCGACCCAAGGCTATGACGGGCGAGGCTTCTGCTGCCAGAAGACGATTATTCTTATATGCGTAACCCGATTCTACACAGCGTAAATCGTTTTGTCCGCCTTCTGTATCAAATCGCCTATTTCCCTGCGCGCGCAAGGGGTTTGTCAAAAGGCTGTGTACTACCGTTGATCGGCAAAAAACCCCAAGTCGTTCTATCATGCCCGTTAGCTGAACTCTTTTTGGGAGGCCCGCAGTCGTCCTGCCTGCATTTGAGAGCCCTCTTTTTCACCGCAACAGGTCCCATGAATGCCACTGAACGTCAAAAACCGCCGCAAACGCGGGATCAGGATTGCTGTGACCGTCTTGAGCGGTTTACTCCCGGTATCGTTGGGGTTCGCCATTCTGTATATGCAGGCTGAACGCACACTGCAACAAAGTACCCGGTTAACGGCGGAACAAGCCGTGAACCAGTTCGAATTGATGTTCGACAACACTGCCGAGGCCGCGCGCGAGTTGCTGCCGCTGGCGGGCCAACGCTGCAACGATGTCAAACTGGCCTTGCGTGAACAGGTCACCCGCCGCCCCTTCGTGCGCTCGACCAATCTGGTCTGGGACGACAGTATTTACTGCAGTTCCCTGTTCGGTGACTATCAGGAAAGGATCAATGCTGGCGACTACGCCCATGGCCAGTTGTTGTTGATGAAGAGCAATCCGGTCACGCCCGATAGCGCGCTGCTGGTGTATCGACTCAGTGAAGGACAACGGAGCGCCCTGAGCGCTCTGGACGGTTATCACCTGAGCAATGTATTGCGTCTGATCGGCCGCAACACCTTATTGGCGCTGCAAGTCGGCCCACATTGGCTGGCCGCCGACGGTCAGTTCCACGATGGAGCCCTGCCGCTCTTTCCGGTAGCGCAAAACGAACTGGCCTCCTCGCGATACGCTTTTACCGTGGCAGCCGGTTTCCCCGAGGGCGAAACCTGGCGCTATATGAAAAGCGAATATCCGCCATTGTTCAGCTTGCTGATATTTTTCGGCGTGGTATCCGGCTCGATCGGGCATGTTCTGCAAAAACGCGCCATGTCCCCCAGCCATGAAATGCAACGCGCGATGGAAGCCGCGGAGTTCATTCCCTACTTCCAGCCGGTGGTCCATGGCGACAGCAAGCGGTGGTCCGGTTGCGAGGTGCTGATGCGCTGGAATCATCCAAAGGAAGGTCTGGTGCGCCCGGATCTGTTCATCCCGTTTGCCGAATATTCCGGGCTGATCGTGCCGATGACCCGCTCATTGATGCAACAGACCGCCGCGTTGCTGGCGCCCCTGTCCCCCTCGTTCACAGAACCCTTTCATATAGGCATCAACATAACCGCCAGCCACTGCAAGAACCTGGATCTGGTCGAGGATTGTCGCGAGTTCATCAAGGCCTTCGACCCGGGCTCGATCAACCTGGTGCTGGAGTTGACCGAGCGCGAGCTCATTGAGCCCACGGCCATGACCCATCAATTGTTCGAACAGCTGCACGGGTTGGGCGTGATGATCGCGATCGACGATTTTGGCACCGGCCACTCGAGCCTGGGCTATCTGCGTCAATTCAATGTGGACTTCCTGAAAATCGACCAGAGCTTCGTCGCCATGATCGGAGTCGACGCACTCTCAAGGCACATTCTTGACACCATCATCGAGCTCTCGGCCAAGCTCGATCTGGGCATTGTCGCCGAAGGCGTGGAAACCCTGGAGCAAAGTGATTACCTGACCGCCCACGGGGTGAACTTCCTGCAAGGTTATCTGTTTGGCCGACCAATGCCCGGCGCGGAATTCATTAATGCATTAAGTCACCATTAACTAATCGCTAAAAGTGACGAGACAGAGCGGCGCGCAGCCATTTGAATCAAAATATTAGTCTAGTTACATGACGAAAAAGACAGGATTTACTCTTGGCTCATTAACTACTACAATTTTTCATGCCTGCACTACAATTTTTCATGCATGCGCAAAGATTGGCAGGTGAGCCACTATCACCGAGTCGCTACAAGGCGCCTGGCTTTTAGCCTTGTTTGCGGTTGGTATCAGCCAAATACACTATTGGAGTAAAGATATTGTCCAGACTCGCTGAATTTCGTGCAGCTGAAAAGGCCCTTCAGGAACAGCTCAAGCAGCTCGAAGCGCTGAAGAACGATGCCGGGCTCAAGAAAGAAATCGAATTCGAAGAAAAGCTCCAGGGACTGATGAAAACCTATGGCAAGAGCCTGCGCGACGTCATCGCCATTCTCGATCCGAACCCGGGCAAATCCGGTCTGCAACAGGCCGCAGCGCCTAAAACCCGCCGTGCTCGCGTGGTCAAGGTCTATCAGAATCCGCACACCGGTGAACTGATTGAAACCAAAGGCGGCAACCACCGCGGCCTGAAAGCCTGGAAGGAACAATACGGTGTCGACACCGTGGATTCCTGGCTGCGTGGTTAAGTACCCGCGGTAATAAAAAACCCTGCCAATGCAGGCAATGCTGTTGTAGGAGCGAGCTTGCTCGCGATGGTCGCCAACGATAACGCGTATTTTCTGGATAGTACGCGGTGTTCTGGAATCCATCGCGAGCAAGCTCGCTCCTACAGTGTGCTTAGTCCCTTCGGCTATCTAAAAATGTCCGTAAGTACTTACGCCTGCAGCACATTGAAATCTTCAACTAAAGTTTCAAGCTGTTACGGGCAGCGTCTATCTCAGCCTGGCTTGCCTTATAAACCTCAGCCTGCCCCGCGCAAGAAAAAACATAGGCCTTATCGGCATCCACGGCCGCTACCAATAGTTGAGACAGCACATGACGACCGTTCTGGGTAATGGTGCAGGTAGTTTCCAGCGCTTCCAGGCGGCTCAAGCGAGCGGGGTGAATCTTGTTGCAGACACTTTGATAGCCGCCTTGAAAGAAGTCTTTCTGCACCGACTTGCGCATCTCCAGCAACACACCCTGCAGATTCACCTGATGGTCGCCTTGTATCTCCGTCATGGTCACCTCCATCACCATCACCGGCGTTCCGCCCTGATCGTGTTTCACTGCGCGCTGGCGGGACACCTGGGCATTGGCGGCTTCCTGGGGAACAGCTTCGACCTCCCAACCGGCAGGCCAGGTCATGACGGGTGCATCGGCGTGAGCAGTATTTGCAGCCAGGAGCACACCCAGCAGGACGAAAATCGATGGAAAAAACCGAATCATTGCAATGAATACTCAGGGTTTGATCCGCAAAGTCTGAGCCTCGCCCGTCGGCCAGGCAATAGCTGAAATTTGGTGATGCCCGCGCCCTTGCGTATCATGGTCGCCATCGCTAGCCCCACTTATTGTCCGGAGGGCCCATGAGCCTGCACGAATTGAATACCTTCCCCGGCGTGACCGCCCAGCCTGATACCGCGACCCGCAAGTTCGTGTTCAACCACACCATGCTGCGGGTCAAGGACATCACCAGATCCCTGGATTTCTACACCCGGATCCTGGGTTTCTCGCTGGTGGAAAAACGCGACTTCCCGGAAGCCGAATTCAGCCTGTACTTCCTGGCGCTGGTCGATAAAGACCAGATCCCGGCCGACGCCGCGGCGCGCACCGAATGGATGAAATCGATCCCCGGCATCCTCGAACTGACCCATAACCACGGCACCGAAAACGACGCGGATTTCGCCTACCACAACGGCAACACCGACCCGCGCGGTTTCGGCCACATCTGCATCTCGGTGCCGGACATCGTCGCCGCCTGCGAGCGCTTCGAGGCACTGGGCTGCGATTTCCAGAAACGCCTGAACGACGGCCGCATGAAGAGCCTGGCGTTCATCAAGGATCCGGATGCCTACTGGGTCGAAATCATCCAGCCCGCGCCACTCTGACGTACACCCCTGTAGGAGCTGGCTTGCCAGCGAAGGCGGCCTCAAGCCTTGCGGCGCCCATGCGAGCGCCTTCGCCAGCAAGCCGGCGCCTACAAAAAGCTTGCAACGGCGCGCACAAAAAAACCCATGATCGCGCATGGGTTTTGTGTTTTCAGCGTCCGGGCTTACGCCGGGGCCGAAGTCCGGATCAGGTGATCGAATGCGCTCAGGGAAGCCTTGGCCCCCTCGCCCACCGCAATCACGATCTGCTTGTATGGCACAGTCGTCACATCACCGGCCGCAAACACGCCCGGCACCGACGTCTCACCACGGGCATCGACAATGATCTCGCCGCGCGGCGACAACTCGATAGTGCCTTTAAGCCAATCGGTGTTGGGCAGCAGACCGATCTGCACGAAGATCCCTTCCAGCTCCACCGTCCGCAATTCATCCGACTGACGATCCTTGTAGCGCAGGCCATTGACCTTCTGACCATCGCCAGTCACTTCAGTGGTTTGCGCATGGGTGATCACGGTGACGTTCGGCAGGCTGTGCAACTTGCGCTGCAGGACCGCATCGGCGCGCAGTTGCACGTCGAACTCGAGCAGCGTCACATGGGATACGATGCCGGCCAGGTCAATGGCTGCTTCGACGCCGGAGTTGCCGCCGCCAATCACCGCCACCCGCTTGCCTTTGAACAGCGGACCGTCACAGTGCGGGCAGTACGCCACGCCCTTGTTGCGGTATTGCTGCTCACCGGGGACGTTCATTTCACGCCACCGCGCACCGGTCGCGAGGATCACGGTCTTGGCTTTCAATGTCGCGCCGCTGGCGAAGTGGACTTCGTTCAATTCACCGTTCTTGCCCGGCACCAGTTTGTCGGCGCGTTGCAGGTTCATGATGTCGACGTCGTACTGCTTGACGTGCTCTTCCAGGGCCACGGCCAGTTTCGGCCCTTCGGTTTCCTGCACGGAGATGAAGTTTTCGATGGCCATGGTGTCCAGCACCTGCCCACCAAAACGCTCGGCCGCGACACCGGTGCGAATGCCTTTACGGGCGGCGTAGATCGCTGCCGCAGCACCGGCCGGGCCACCGCCGACAACCAGTACGTCAAAGGCTGCTTTGGCACTGATTTTCTCGGCCTGACGCTCGATGCCGCTGGTGTCGATCTTCGCGAGGATTTCTTCCAGGCCCATACGGCCCTGGCCGAAGTTCACGCCGTTGAGGTAGAGACTGGGCACGGCCATGATCTGGCGCTCGTCGACTTCGGCCTGGAACAGCGCGCCGTCGATGGCGACGTGGCGGATGTTCGGGTTCAACACGGCCATCAGGTTCAGCGCCTGGACCACGTCCGGGCAGTTCTGGCACGACAGCGAGAAGTAGGTCTCGAAATTGAATTCGCCCTTGAGCGAGCGGATCTGTTCGATCACCTCGACACTGGCTTTCGAGGGGTGGCCGCCGACTTGCAGCAAGGCCAGCACCAGGGACGTGAATTCGTGGCCCATGGGGATGCCGGCGAAACGCAGGCTGATATCGGCACCCGGGCGATTGATCGAGAACGATGGTTTGCGTACATCATCACCGTTGTCGAGCAAGGTAATCTGGCTGGATAGACTGGCAACGTCTTTCAGCAATTCGAGCATTTCCCTGGATTTCGCACCGTCGTCGAGGGAGGCAACGATCTCGATCGGCTGGGTGACCCGTTCCAGGTATGACTTCAACTGGGTTTTAAGATTGGCGTCCAACATACGGGCGATTTCCTTTTTGAATGTGTAAAAAAAAAACGCCCGAGCGAATCTCGCCCGGGCGTTTTTATTGGGCGGTGCAGCGTACTCAGAAGGTGCGGAGTTCCGCCCTGATCAAGCGTGTCACAGACTTAGATCTTGCCGACCAGGTCCAGGGACGGAGCCAGTGTGGCCTCGCCTTCTTTCCACTTGGCTGGGCAAACCTGGCCCGGGTGAGCGGCGACGTACTGGGCTGCCTTGATTTTGCGCAGCAGTTCGGAAGCGTCACGACCCACACCACCGTCGTTCAGTTCGACGATTTTGATCTGGCCTTCAGGGTTGATCACGAAGGTGCCACGGTCAGCCAGACCGGCGTCTTCGATCAGCACGTCGAAGTTGCGGGAGATGGCGTGGGTCGGGTCACCGATCATGGTGTACTGGATTTTGCCGATGGCTGGCGACGTGTTGTGCCAGGCAGCGTGGGCAAAATGGGTATCGGTGGAAACGCTGTAGATCTCGACGCCCAGTTTCTGGAACGCGTCGTAGTTGTCAGCCAGGTCTTCGAGTTCAGTCGGGCAAACGAAGGTGAAGTCGGCTGGGTAGAAGAACACGACAGACCACTTGCCTTTCAGGTCAGCGTCCGACACTTTTACGAAGTCGCCATTTTTGAAGGCGTCAGCTTTGAACGGTTTAACTTGGCTGTTGATGATAGGCATCGATGACTCTCCGTCAGGGTTGAAAAGTTGATGGAATGAATCCTACCTATTCAATTCCCCGATAGCTCATTGGCAAACCTCATGCAGCTGATTGGTTTTCGCTATTAGCGGACAGTATTAATAGAAGAAAACGCTCCTAGGAGCCTTTCTCAATGGATTCCTCTGCGCGACGGGGAAATAGCTTGAGACGTTCCTAGGGGCTCACGGGCTTTTCAACGATCCGGGGCATCACCGGAAACGGATTGGCGTCGACGTAGCGCATGGCCGACTTCATGTCCTTCCAGCCGACGTAACTCATCAACGATTTCAAATCCCACCCGCTCTGATGCGCCCAAGTGGCGAAGCCGCGCCGCAAGGAGTGGCTGGTGTACTGTTCGGCGGCAATTCCCGCGCGCTCCAGCGCCTGGCGCAATAACGGGATCACGCTATTGGCGTGCAACCCCTCCTCGCTCAAGTTGCCCCAGCGATCGATTGCGCGGAACACCGGACCACGGACCAACGCCGCCGCGCTGATCCAGTCGATGTACGCCTGCACCGGACACAACCGCTGCAAGGCCGGCGTCTGATAGGTCTTGCCGAGGTTCTCACGATCGCTTTTGCTGCGCGGCAGGTACAGCGTGATGCCGGCACCGGCGCTCGCTTGCACGTGCTCAATCTGCAGGCGACACAACTCATCGCTGCGAAAGCCACGCCAGAAACCCAGGAGATCAGCGCGGTGTCCACGCCTTGCCCGCAAAAGCACCGGTTGATCGCCTGCAGATTTTGCCGATTGCGCCTCCTGCTCCAGCCAGGTCACCGCCTGTTCGAGATGTTGCAGCTGCAACGGCTCGGCCTGTTTCTCCTGCGCCGGATGCAGCGCGCGAATGCCCTTGAACACCTTGCGCACCACCGGCGCCTTGGTCGGATCGGCAAAACCCTGGCTGTTGTGCCATTGCGCCAGTGCCGACAAGCGCAGCTTCAAGGTGTTGATCGACAGCTCACCGGCATACGCCACCAGGTAGCGCGCGATGCTGTCCGCCGTTGCTGGCAGAAACCCGCCCCAACTGACCTCGAAGTGCTCGATGGCCGCCCGATAGCTGCGGCGAGTGTTGTCGCGGGTGGCAGCTTGCAGGTAACGATCCAGCTCGCTCATGAAAATAACCTGTACCTGTAGGAGCGAGCTTGCTCGCGATGGACGTGAACGATAACGCTGGCCTGTCTGAATGCCCGCGCGGCACCCTCGGGTTTTGTGCGCCAATCCCGAAATTGACACCGCCCCCTGTACGGAGCTGGCTTGCCAGCGAAGGCGTCCGTTCAGTTAAAAATAGGT